>JAIYAV010000375.1 GCA_027488855.1 Saprospiraceae bacterium | reverse complement strand
TCCTACGACCAAAACCAAACGATACTTGCCAATGAAACCGAACTAAAGGCCACTGTACTCTTTCTGAACAACAACCCAACCGGAGATCGATTTCACATCGAAGACGTCAATTTTATACAAGAAAAAGGCAAATTCAAAGCTAAACTGACCATCCCTGCCAAAGCCAACCTCTTTTACATTGCCTTAGCCAATGAAGTAGCCGGTGAAAAAGACAACAATGGTGGCAAAGGCTACGGATTCAGCCTGTATCAGGCCGATCGCAAAGCTTTGTTGCCAGGGGTAAAGGGCAACCTTGGTTTGATCAAAGGACGTTACGGGTATTATGCCAATTCCGACCGCGATGTACCCGCTGGACTTGCGCTGGTAAAAGAAGAATTTGCCAGCAATCCCGCTGCACGTAAAGACGCAACCTTGCTTTCTTTTTTTACTGCGGAGAGCAAAAGAGCTAAAGATGAAGCCGCCTTGGCCGAAGCGAAAAAAATGGCTGAAGCCATCACCAACGATAAAAAAGCCACTGAGCAAGACCTGTTCAATGCTTATTCGGTGTACAAAATCCTGGATGACAAGGCCATGCTGGAAACGCTAGGGAACACCCTTCGGAAGAAGTACCCCAAAGGGATACTGGTGCGGAATGAAAAAATCGAGGCGGTCAGCATGGAAAAGGATTTGCCTAAAAAAGTAGCGCTGTATGAATCCCTGGCTGGGCTCCCTTTTTCTCCAACTGAAAAAAATGCCTACAACAGCCTTACCTCGGTCATCGCCAGCGGATATTTGGGTAAAAAAGATTGGGCGAATTTTGAAAAATACCTCAATCAAACCACCGACAAAAACCGCAAAGCCAACCTCTTGAACAGCGCAGCCTGGCAATTGTGTGGCGAAGGCATTGTCAAAGAAGTGAGCAAGGAAGATGCAGAGCGTTCGGCCAAATACTCCAAACAATCCATCGACTTGGTAAAATCACTTTTGGCTTCTAATGATAAAGCTGAAGCTTACGGATACATTAGTCTAAAACAGTTAAAAGACAACTTGAAAGGCTCACTCGGCATGTTCTCCGATACCTACGCAGTCTGCCTCTACCGCACAGGCAAATACGCCGAAGCGCTAGATTACCAGCACATGTACAACGAAACCCATAAATTTACTGATCCCGAAACCAACGAACGTTATTGCATCTACCTTGAAAAAGCCAAGGGGGGCAAGGAAGCTGAAGCCATGTTGGAAAAACTGATCACCAGCGGCACCGCTTCAGAGGGAATGAAAACGCAGTTCGTACGCTTGTTCCAGGCCAACAGCAGCCCCGAAGTTGCGGCTCAGCGCTACCTGGCCAACCTGGAAGAGGATGCCAAAGCCCACAAACGGGAAGAGCTGCGCAAAAAAATGATCGACAAAGAAGCCCCTGATTTCAAACTGCGCAACCTCAAAGGAGAAGAAGTTGCCCTGAGTAGCCTGAAAGGCAAAGTGGTGATCCTCGACTTTTGGGCAACCTGGTGTGGCCCCTGTAAGGCGTCCTTCCCCGGCATGCAAAAATCGCTAGAAACCCTCAAAGACCGCAGTGATGTCGTTTTCCTCTTCATCGATACCTGGGAAAAAGGAGACAACAAAGAAAAAGCTGCTGCCGAATTCATCGAAAAAAACAAGTACAGCTTCAACGTACTGATGGACAACGATGATAAAGTGGTGGGCAGTTACAAAGTAGAGGGCATCCCAACCAAGTTCATTGTCGGTAAAGACGGCCGCATCAAATTCATGAGCGTAGGCTTCAATGGCACCGAAACGCTGATTGAAGAAGTAACGGCGATGATTGATCTGGTGAGTGAGGTAAAACCCTGAGGTGATTTCGGATTTCGGATTTCGGATTTGGGATTTCGGTTGGGGCTTCGTGCATGGTATTTTGTTTCCATTCCTTAGGTATTTCAAATTTGAAAAACTTAGTTTGTGCAGTAGAAAACCATTGTCAAGCGTAAGGCCCCAGCCGAAATCCGCAATCCCAAATCCGAAATCCAAAATCCCTCTGGGGCAATACGAGTAATTATTCCAACGTTTTGCTTGTGCAGTTGTGAAACCGGATGAAATACGCTATCTTAACTGCTGAAAATGGCATCCAAGTTCACAGTAATGTTAAACTTTGGCTTTCCTTGAATTTTTCAGGGCTTTGGGCATTACAGTTATTAAGAGAGTTGTGTATACTTGCAGCACAGTTTCAAAAAATTCATATTTGTTTCTAAGCTTGGTTGAATCGCATGGGTAAATTCAGCAAAAATTCAACCAGGTTCGTACTCAAAACCGATTATTAACCCTCGCTATCTATATGAAAAACTGGAAATCAATACTTGCGCTGGGCCTGCTGATCTGGGGGGCTACCATTCTGCAGGGGCAAGACATTCACTTTTCGCAGTTCTACATGTCGCCGCTCAACCTCAATCCGGCGATGACCGGGGTGATGAATTGCAACTCTCGTGTGGCTGTAAACTACCGCAACCAATGGGGCAGCGTACTGCGCTCCAACTCCTTCCGCACCTATTCAGTCTCTTACGACCAACGCATTCCGGTTGGCCGTTACGACTATTTTGGGGTAGGTGGTACTTTCTGGGGTGACCGGGCTGGTGAAGCCAATTTTGCCACCCTGACGGGAAAAATCTCGGGCTCTTACTCCAAACAAATCGCTGGTGGCCGCAAAAAAGCCAGCTACCTGGTGGTGGGTGCCGAAGCTGGTTTGGCCCAACGCAGCATCGACTTCCTGAACCTCCGCTGGGGTACCCAGCACGACGGCGAGGGTGGCTTCGATCCAACTCTGCCCTCTCAGGAAGATGGTTTCAATCGCGACAATTTCCTCTTTGCCGACATGGCGGCAGGCTTGTTGTATTTTCACCGCAATGGCAATAAAAACGTCTACATCGGTGGTGCGTTTCACCACCTGAATCGGGCCAATCAATCCTTTGATACTGAGGGTGAAGAAGACCCCATCTTTAGCCGCTGGACGGTGCATGCGGGTGGTGAGTTTCCTACTTCCAGTGGAAAATTAGGTATTCTCCCTGGTTTCATCGTGATGCGCCAAGGGCCTTCGTTTCAGGTCAACGCTGGTGCAAGCCTACGTTTTATGCTGGATCAGACGAAGGATAGCTATCAGGCTTTCCAGCTGGGTTTGTGGGGCCGGGTGGCCAACAAACTGGAGCAGGGTTACCTGACTGATGCCATCATCGCTTCTACTCGGTTTGATTTCAACGACCTGAGCCTTGGTTTTAGCTACGACATCAACGTGTCTCAACTCAAACCTGCTTCCAATTCACAGGGGGCTTTTGAGTTTAGTTTGATTTATAAAATTTGTGGGTTGGAACGCCGTGGGGTGTATTGTCCGAATTTTTAACCCACGACCACCTGTACGCACCCACGCAACCCACGACTAAAGTCATGGGTTGGGGTTGTGGACACGCTTTACCCACGAATAAATTCGTGGGTTGCGCTCTGCAGTTTTGTCACATAAAAAAGGCCTTCCGTCACAAAAATACTGGCGGAAGGCCTTTTTTATTGGGGTTCTGCTGAGTTCAAAGTGCATCAGGAGTGCAATTGCCATTTTCTTTGTATCTTGTGACTTTGATTTTTATGACCGATTATAGCAACCATGCAGCCAACACTGAATTTCGGTTTGGAGCGTTATAACAGTCATAATCATTCGTAAACCAAAATTGAACGCAATGTTTAGCAGTAAAGATTCCAACAACAAGCCACGCAATGGATCTGTTGCTCCGGTGAATCCAAATGCCTTCAATAGCCTTGTACAAGGTACCGTGGTTGAAGGCACGGTTCGCTCCGAAAGCGACATCCGCGTAGATGGCTTAATCAAAGGAAAACTCTTCTGCGACGCCAAAGTGGTGATTGGCCCAACCGGCTCAATCGAAGGGGAAATCCGCTGCGCCAATGCGGTGATAGAAGGTAAATTTGAAGGGACCATAGTAGTGACAGAATTGCTCAACGTCCGTGAAAATGCGACAGTGAGTGGGGAAGTAACCACTGGAAAACTGCTGGTTCAATCCGGCGCAGTTTTCAATGTGACCTGCAACATGGGCGGTCAAGCACCTGCTTCCAAGTCTACGGCTGCTCCGTCTGTCGCCAAAAAAGAAGATGAAAAAGGAGCCAAAGCACCCAATAACTGATCCAGAGGATTCCAAAGGGAAAGCCGCATCCAATGTATACCTCAAGTATTCGGGTATGGCTTTCCAAATGGGCATCATTATCCTCATTGGTGCCTTGTTGGGGCGCAAACTCGACACTTATTTTCAGAGCCCCAAACCTTGGTTCACCGTAGCACTCTCCCTGCTGGCTATTTTCACGGCCTTGTATGCCACCCTCAAAGATTTATTGGCACCTCCAAACAAGAATCAGCCTCCCCGCTGACATTTGCCTTTCCTGCAAATTGACTTATCGCTTAATTATGCACCTAGCGTAGTTCCCCTTATAAGTTAATGCACTGGGTTTTGTACTTTTGTAGTTGAATTCAATTTTCAACTGCTTAGACATGAATCAATCCCGTTTTTTGCTGTATTTGGGCATTGTGTCGGCGTGCACAGCACTTGGGTTATTTTTGCTCAATCTGCTGCCCGGGTTTCAGGTACACGCAGCGTTTGCGTGGGGTACTTTTGCCTTTTTTGTCCTGTTTACCCTGCTCGCCTTTTGGTATGGAAATATGGCTGCCCGCAGCACCAACAAGCATCAATTCACCAACGCATTCATGGGCTTGACCATGATCAAAATGTTGTTTTCCTTGATGATTGTGGTCGGGTATTTCTTTCTGGCCAAACCCGCTGACAAGTTATTCATCGTGCCATTTTTTGGCATCTATTTGATTTACACCGTTTTTGAGACCGCCCTTTTGATGAATTTGGGCCGAACCCGCTAATTTTTATGCAAACACCAAATTATAAAGTATCCGTCAATGGCCAGTTGGTTTTGGAAAATGCAACCCAAACCGGCCTGGATTTCATCCGCTTGGACGAGCAGCATTTCCATGTACTGCACGGCGAAAAGACTTATTTGGCTACTTTGGAAAAAGTAGATTACCAGGCCAAAGCTTTTGTGTTTCGGATCAATGGCGAAGTGTATGAGGTGAAAATTGCCGACCAGTTCGATCAGATGGTTGAGCGACTGGGCTTACATACCCAAGCAGCAGCGAAGTTCAAAGACTTGAAAGCTCCTATGCCCGGCTTAGTGCTGGAGGTAATGGTAGAGGCTGGCCAAAAAGTACAAAAAGGCGACTCCTTGTTGATCCTCGAAGCCATGAAAATGGAAAACGTGCTGAAATCACCCGGCGATGGGGTGGTGAAAAAAATAAAAGTGGAGAAAGGTGCAGCCGTGAATAAAAATCAAGTGCTGTTGGAGATGGAGTAGAGACGCACGGCCGTGCGTCTCTACTCCATCTCCGATTATTTCATCGACAAGCGGGTGAACGCGTCTTTGCCGCATTGTAGGAAGTTACCGTACAGGTTTTTTTCTTGCATTCCTCCCAGCGGATTGGTTAACAACTGCCCGTCTGGAGAAAGCAATACGTAGTAAGGTTGGCTGTTGGTCTTGAAATACTCCGTTTGGAAATGCGCCCATTTGTGACCGATGTTGCGCAGTTTGCGTGTCCCTCCTTGGGCAGTTTCCACTACAATTTGGTCCTTCTCGGGTAGTTCGCGTTTATCATCAACATACAGTGAAATCAACACATAATCCTTGCTTAGCAAGGGATATACGGGCTTAGTTGGCCACACATTTTCTTCCATTCTACGGCAATTCACACAAGCATGCCCGGTGAAGTCAATCAGCACTGGTTTATTTACTTCACGAGCATAAGCCAGACCCTGCTGTAAATCCTTGAAACAGTTTAATTCCTGCGGGCAGTCACAAGGTTTGAACCAGCTGTAACATACAGGAGGAGCTAATCCACTAAGCAAGGTCAAGGATTGATAGGAGCCCGTCGCTTTATTGACCATAAAACCCGTTCCCAGGTAGATTGCAAAAGCCAAAGACACCAGCCCCATGCCTATTTTTATCCCATTGGACCTTTCTTTTCCATAGTGTGGGAAATGAATAAGTCCAAACAGGTATAAGGCGAGGGCAAGGAAAATCAACAGCCAAATCGCGAGGAAAGGCTCGATAGTCAACAACTCCCAATCTTTTACCAAATCTGCATTCGATAAAAATTTGAGGGCCAAGGCCAGTTCTAGAAAGCCTAAAACCACTTTAATCGTATTCATCCAACTGCCTGACTTAGGCAAAGACTGCATGATGCTGGGGAAAGCAGCAAAAATGGCAAAAGGTAATGCTAAACCCAAGCCGAACCCACCCATCCCGGCGGTCAATTGCCAGGCACCTCCATCAGAAGTCAGCGCCCCAGCAAGCAGGGAGCCCAAGATCGGCCCCGTACAGGAGAAAGAAACCAGGGCTAAAGTCAATGCTGCAAAAAATATCCCGAGGGCACCGCCCAAATTTTCGGCCTGACTGGAACGATTCACCCAAGAACTGGGCAAAGCAATCTCGTAATACCCAAAGAAAGAGAAGGCGAAAAAGACAAATACGGCAAAAAAGATGATGTTGAGCCACACATTGGTGGAGATGTCATTCAGAATATCCGGGTTGATGTTGTCCATCAAATGGAAAGGAATACTCAAAAGCAAGTAAACCAAAATGATGAAGCCCGCATACATAGAGGCATTCCCAATCAGCTTTCCTTTTTTATTTTGGCTCATTTTAGTGAAAAAACTCACCGTGAACGGTATCATCGGGAATACACAAGGGGTGAGCAGGGCCAACAAGCCGCCAAAAAATCCCAGCAAAAATATTTTGAAAAACCCAGTTTTGGCATCTATCACTTCACCTGCAACTCCACACTGTCCCAGGGGTGCATCCAATTGAGGTTTATTCAAACCAAAATAAGTTTCCAAAGATGTGGAACCATCAGGAGTTTGAGTTCCCCCTTTAATTACCTTATTTGCCTCCACCCCGATCAAAGCACTCAGCTTAGCAGGCACAAAGTGAAAATCCACATCCGTAGGCATTGAACAAGTGCTGGCGTTGCAAGCCATGAAAGTCAGTAAACCGGTGATGGCTTGTTCAGGATCGGTCACTTTTACTTTTTGAGTAAAAACCGCATTGCCTTCAAATTGCTTGACTACCACACCAAAATAAGGCTCAAGTTCCTCTTTGATCTTTCCAAGCTCTTTGGTTTTCCCATCTAAGGTGTAGTGTTTACCAGGATTGTACGTAAAGGTTGTGGGAAGTGCGCCGCCTTCTTCGGTGAATTGAGAATACAAATGCCAACCAGGTTCAGGAATACCAGTGATGGTAATCTCGTAAATGTTTCCCTGCAATTTTTTGATCGAGCTTTCCCATTTCGCATACTCTTGCAGGCCGGGAGCCCCCGCTGCACCGGAGAGATCGCTTACCTGAAAATCCGCACTGGCTACTGATGATTCAGGAGCAGTAGTGGGTGCTGCATTGGTATTTTTTGCATCCTTTACCTTATCCCCTTCGAGGCTACCTACCTTTTTTTTTTCAGCCCCAGCCTCGTTCAACATGAATTTGAACGCAAACTCGGTAGGCGGCAAACACTTCTCGTCGTTGCAGCACATGTATTCCACATAGCCCGTGATGGGTTTGGAAGGGTCGGTTACTTTGATCTTTTGGCGGAAGGTAGCGGTGTGCAGCAATTTGATGACGTTCATGTCGAACATCTTGTCGTGGCCTTCTTTGCGGTCGCCTTCTTCGATGTTTTTACCCACCAATTGGAAAGTACCTTTGTCGTAGTGAAAGGAGGTACGCACGGGGCCATCGTCGCTTTCCAGGTATTGAGAATAGGTGTTCCAGCCATCCTGAATGTTGGCCACAAAAATCAGTTCGTATTCATTGGCACTCAACTTCTTCAAACTGGTCGACCACTTAACCGGGTCTTCAATTTGGGCAGAAACACTAAAAGCACCGAACAACAGGAACAAAAAAGCAACTATTCTCATGGGAAAGTCTTTTTTATAAAAATCTTTAACAGGCTCTTTAAGAACAGCTTCAGTTGATCAATGGTTGTAACGCAAAAAACAAATTCAACGATATAAACGCTAAGTAGTCCGCGCCACTACATTGAGGCCGACATATGGGTCATTTTCACCAGTGAATCAAACAAACGGTGACCATCGGAATTGCCTAGGATGTCTTCTGAAGCCCGCTCAGGGTGCGGCATCATGCCAAATACATTGCGCTGTTTGTTGCAAATGCCCGCAATGTTGTCCAGCGCGCCATTGGGGTTGGCCTCTGCGGTGATTTCACCCTTTGGCTCACAATATTTGAACAAGATTTGATCATTGGCTTCCAACTCGGCCAGCGTTTCCGCGTCGGCATAAAAGCGACCATCGCCGTGGGCAATGGGAATTTTTAACACCTGTCCAGAATGGATTCCGGCAGTAAGTGGGCTATTGTTGGAGATGGTTTTGAGGTATACGTTTTTGCAGATGTACTGCTGATTGGAATTGCGCAAAAGCACCCCTGGCAACAGTCCAGCCTCACACAAAATTTGGAAACCATTACAAATGCCATACACCAGACCGCCACTATTGGCAAAATCAACTACCGCATTCATGATGGGGGAGAAGCGGGCAATGGCCCCCGAGCGCAAGTAGTCACCAAAAGAAAAGCCCCCAGGCAACACGATACAATCCCCTGCGCCAAAGCCGTCCAATTGGGTTTCTTTGTGCCAAATCTTTACTGTTTCTTGTTGCATGACGGTGCCGAGCACGTGCATCATGTCGTCGTCGCAATTGGAGCCGGGAAAAACAACTATGCCGAATTTCATGGTTTGAGCGTTTGGTCATCCGTGAATACCATTCACGAATGGTTTATGCTTAGAAAACGCAAAGGTAAGGAACAGAAATGAATATTATCCCGGAAAAATAAAGGCTTGATACTTTAACACCATCACCAGTGCAAACCAGACCATGTGCAAAAACTCGGCCCAATTGCGGGACATCGAACTGAACAGCATTCCACTGAGCAGCCCTACCGCCGGAGCCAGAATCATCAAGTGTTGTAGCTGCACACCCGCCTGAATGGGCACACTCAGGATCGCAATGAATAAGGCCCAAAACAACAAATTGATGCGCTTTTGAGACTGGATGACCCGTTTGCCCGTCAAGCTGCTTTGTTGAAAAATCACCGCGAACAGTAAGATCACAAACACAGTAATGACCAATAAAACCGTAACAGTGAATGGTGTATCCGCAAAGTCGAGCCAGCCAAAAGCCTGCGTGAACTGCAATTTCCAGAACAAGTCAAAATGGTCGAACCAAAAAGTAGTGGCCCCCATCAACACATAGGGCACAATTAAGCCAGAAAGCGCAATCAGTCTTTCTTGCAAATTGAACCCACGCATCACATTCAAACCAGTGAAAATCAGGAGCACGAAGACCAGATAAGAGGGGTAAAAAAAGCTGGCAATGGCCAGAAAAAAGCCCGCATTGAACACCCGATCGGCTACTGATTGCTTCTTAAAAGTGTCCATCAATTCGTGGAGACTGAGGAGCAAAAAGAAGTTGGCGGCATGTAAGGGCGAAAAAACACCCAATTGTGGAGCAGTACAACTCACCAGGACGTAAAACAGCCCCGGCATCATGTTGATGTCTTTGGACAAGCGAAAACTGAGGTCAATGTAATTCACCGTAAAGGCGCCCAAAAACAAAAAGCCCAGTGCAAAAAACAACGCAGTGGTGTTGTTTCCCCGAATCAGCTCATACAGGTAATGGTAAAATATGCCATAATTGCCGGGTTGGTCTTTTACCTGCAACAATACTGGAGCTACCAACATCAAAGTGGCAAAGAACAGTACAAAAATGGTCGATAAAATCTGATTGGTGCGGAATAACGAGAGCACTAGTTGTAGTTTTGCATGGTAATGAGGCAAATGTAGGTAAAAAGTTGAAAAGTTGAAGCGTTGAAGAGTTGCTACCGCAGCGACTTGGACAGAATCTTGTCAAAAACGCTGCGGTAGCAACTCTTCAACTCTTCAACATTTTAACTTTTCAACTTTTACAAACGATCCAGCGCCAGCGCCAAATCCTCAATCAAATCTTCCACATCTTCAATGCCCACACTCAAGCGGATCAGCGAATTGGTCAAGCCCACTTTGTAGCGTTCTTCCAGCGGAATACTCGCGTGGGTCATCGTAGCCGGGTGACCAATCAGCGATTCTACGCCGCCCAGGGATTCGGCGAGCGTGAACAATTTCGTATTGGACAATACATTGGTGGCATATTCCAGCGTATCGGTATGTAGGTCAAAAGAAACCATGGCCCCAAAATGCCGCATTTGTTTTTTTGCAATGGCGTGTCCGGGGTGGTCGCTAAAGCCTGGGTAGTAAGTCTTGCGCACTTTGGGATGATTGCGCAAAAACAGGGCAATTTTTTCCGCATTTTGACAAGCCCGCTCCACCCGCAAGTGCAAGGTTTTGATGCCCCGCAAAATCAGGAAACAATCCTGTGGCCCCGGCACCGCTCCAATGGCATTTTGCAAAAAGCGCAACTGCTGCGCGATTGAATCATTGTTGGTAATCACTACGCCGTGAATCACATCTGAGTGACCGCCAATGTATTTGGTCGCAGAATGCATCACGATATCCGCGCCCAAATCCAGTGGGTTTTGCAAATAAGGCGAGGCAAAAGTATTGTCCACACAAGTCAGAATACCTTGCTCCCGTGCCAGGGTACATACCGCTTTGATGTCTACCAAACTGAGCATGGGGTTAGTTGGGGTTTCAATCCACAACATCCGGGTTTTGGCATTGATTTTGGCCGCAATGCTACCCAAATCCTGCATCGGCACAAAATGTGAAACCAGCCCATAACGCCCATGTACCCGCACCAACTGACGGTAAGACCCACCGTACAGGTCATTGCTGGAGATGAGCTCGTCGCCCGGATTCAACAAACGAATGATGGCATCCATCGCCGCCAGGCCACTGCTGAAGCACACCGCGTGTTGGCCATTCTCCAGCGCCGCCATGTTTTTTTCCAAAACTGAGCGGGTGGGGTTTTGGGTACGGGCGTATTCATATCCCTGGTGTACGCCAGGTGCTTCCTGAGCATAGGTGGAGGTCTGGTATATCGGGGTCATGACCGCGCCAGTGGATGGATCTGGTTCAATGCCCGCGTGAATGGCTTTGGTTCCGAATTTCATGGTTGCTGTTTGGTTAAGGGGCGACAAAAAAATAAGTGTTCATTTTGCCCCACTACTAAGAGGCAAAGGTAGAAAAAAGTTGGCAGCCTATTTTTTCAAAACAACAACTTAGCCAAGTCCACTCCAACTGCATCACACCAAGAGGCATTTTCTTTTTGTTGTCCTTTTTGCAAATCGTATTTGTACCAAATCCCTAATTTGTAGTCATAAATGAAACCTTCAGGAATGTCATAAACCTGCATCAACTCCTGTAATTTTTGAGCGTCTTTTTTTACACCTTGTGTATGCGTGATCTCAATGATGACTTTGGTCAAATCCGTTTCACTATGAACCAACATTACATCGGGTGCCGGGCTGGTTTGACTCTCATCAATCATGGTTTCCGGGTAAGGGAATAGCTGAGAGTGCGATTTGAGGTACAAATCCGTCAGCCCATAAATCAATTTAGCAATGATGGCCTGGTGGATACGCGGTGCGTTAACTCCCATAATGATTAAATTGTCGTTCATGGCGGCACGGATTTCTACAAAGATACAGAAAAATTTTTAGGCTACAACTTCAGCTTCAAGCCCATCTTCTTCATCTCTAGCAGCGCCTCAGCATTCCCCTTGGCATCATCTACCGGGTGATGTGTATGTGCAGTAATGCGCAGGTGTTTGAAATTGACAAAGGTGTCTTTAGCCAGGCCCTTGTACAAACTCCCCAGATTCTGGGAGCTATGACCAAAGGGGTTTTCGCCCAAAAAATGATGGAAATACCAGCACACGAACATCCAGTCGAAACCATTGTTGTCGCTGATAAAAATGGGGCGATCGGGGCAAACTTCGGCCAGCCAATCTTTGAAACGTTGCATTTCCCCTTTGGGCTCTGGAAAACCCAGGGTCTGCTCCCGGGAATAACCAGAAACGGCCAGCGCCGGGGGCACATATTGCTCCGAAATGGGTCGGAATTGGGCAAAAAAGGTTTGATCCAGCTCCGGTTTCACCAGTACTGCTCCCAGGGAAATCAACGAATAATCGCCGGGAATTGGGCCGTCCGCTTCGACGTCCACCATAATGTAAGCCATTGGTTTATTTTTTAAGCATCTAAACTTTCTTGCACTCCCAGCGCCAGCGCTGCCACATGCGGACACAGCCCCTTAACCGCACAAGTACAACTCACCGCAATCACTTCTTTGCCCCTCACCTTGAGGGATACTTGCTCGATTTTTCCAGCGTAAACCTTGGCGCTCCAGGTATTCCGGTATTCTTCCAGGCCAACGAGTGCGCCGTCCAGCCAGAGGTCTTCTCCTTCCATGAGCACTTTAGCTGGAAAAACCTGATCGATTTCGTGGAGGTGAAAAGGAATACCCATGCGTAAAACAGTTATTTTTGAGATTCAGCTTTTATTCAAAAAGTCAAATCATGCGCAATCATTTGATTCTCCTAGGCTTAACCCTAATGTTGCCCTTCCTGGTTCCCGCCCAGAAGAAAAAATTCGTGCTTCCACCCGATTTTGTGGAAGTTTCGGGGCTGTACATCACTGCTCCCGACAGCATTTGGTGGCACAACGATAGTGGTGACCGGCCCCGGCTTTTGCTCACCGACGGGCGCGGCAGAGTCCGCCAGCGCGTAGCCATTCCAGGCATCCAAAACCGCGATTGGGAAGACATGACTGCCGATGCCAGCGGTTTTTTGTACCTGGGGGATTTTGGGAACAACCTCAATCGCCGCGAAGATTTGCGCATTTACCGTTACCATCCCCGTACCCGACAGCTCGATTCCATCCTGTTCAACTATCCAGATCAGGTGTCTTTCCCGCCTCCCTTGCCCCAATGGAATTTTGATGCAGAAGGTTTCTTGTGGTTCCGCGACTCCCTGCATGTTTTTTCCAAAAACCGCATGGGGGCCGGGAATTACTACACCAAGCACTACGTATTGCCTGCTCAACCGGGGAAATATACGGCCATTTTGCGAGATAGCCTCTTGTTGCCCAAGCGGGTAGTGACTGGGGCGGCGGTAAGTCCCGATGGACGCCAGATTGCACTCTTGTCTTACTTTTACCGCATGACCTTTTTGGGGCTTTTGCCCAAAACCCGCACTACAGTTTGGACCTTGTCTGATTTTCCTGGCAACCAGTTTTTTAAGGGTACACTCAGCAAAACTAGGGTGAAAAAACCACCTTTGGTACCCACTCAGTACGAGTCGATTGGATATGTAAGTGAAAAACGGGTGCTGATCGCTTCCGAGCGCACGGTGCTGTTTAAACCGAAGGCGAAGCAAGTGAAGTTGAAAAGAAAGGTTGAGAAGGTTGAGGGAACTTGAAAACATGACTCACCCCGAATTTTGAAAAGCCAAAATTAGGCTAAAACCTAATCGCAGAGCGATTGAATTTTGAATAGCCTCGGTCGTCTACAGGGCCGATCAGTTCTAAAGAAAACGACTTGAAAGCAGCTTCGCTGCTTGGTTTTTAATAACCGCGACGACACGACGACGCGACGATTACACGACGTTTTGCTCCGCACCACACGACGCTTGCGTCGTGAAACCGTCGCGTCGTCGTGTCGTCG
>JAIYAV010000057.1 GCA_027488855.1 Saprospiraceae bacterium | reverse complement strand
TGTCGTGCGGAGCAAAACGTCGTGTAATCGTCGCGTCGTCGTGTCGTCGCGGTTATTAAAAATGATTGGGCGCAGCCCAATCCAAAATGGTTTGAAACTAGAACTGATCGACCCTGCGGACGACCGGGGCTATTATGAATTCAACCGCATCCGCGGTTTATCATACCAAAAATTCGGGATGACGAACTCATGTTTGCCCCATTACTTAAAGTGAAAAAATGAAGATTGTCATCATCGAAGACGAAAAGCTGACGGCCAAAGACCTGGCCAGAACCCTCATCAACATTGATGCCTCCATTGAAGTGGTCGCAACGCTCCATTCGCTGAAACAAGCTTTTGAATTTATGCGTTCAGCACCCGAGCTCGACCTAATTTTTTCGGATATAGAACTAGGCGATGGGCTGAGTTTTCAGTTGTTCCAACAGCTGAAAATCAAAAGCCCTGTCATTTTTTGTACTGCTTATGATAAGTATGCGCTGGAAGCCTTTCATACTTTTAGCATCGACTATATTTTGAAGCCCTTTACCCGGCAATCGGTTGAAAAGGCCTTGCAGAAATACCTGAGCATCAAGGAAAACATGGCCATTCCGCAAGAGGATCACTTCCTGGAGATGATTCATGCCTTGAAATCACAACTTATGCCCAAAAACCCGGCAGTGCTGATTCAACAAGGGGATAAAATCATCCCTTTATACGCCAAAGACATCGCCCTGTTTTACGCCGAGAATGAATACAGTTTTGCCTACACTTTTGCGCAGGAAAGTTTTTTGGTGTCGCCAAGCCTGGAGGCATTGAGCCAGCAATTTGGCGCTGATTTTTTCAGGATCAACCGCCAGTTTTTGGTCAATCGCCTGGCCATCAAGGACGCTTCACACCACCTGAACCGCAAAATAATGGTCAATCTTAAGGTTCCATTTAAAGCGCCTATTTTGGTGGGTAAGCTTAAAATCACCGCGTTTTTGAACTGGTGGGCCGGGAAATAAAAGAGCCTGGGACCAATACGCTCAAAAGTGTCCCAGGCAAATAAAACACCCTCTCCAGGGTTAAAAATTAATGAAAAAACTAATCGCGTATCAATATGAACAACCTGTTAGTCAAGAAGATATGTTTGGGTCTGGGGTGTTGCTGTTTTGGCTAAGGATTTTCCCATCTGCCAATTCAATTGTCCGATGACTGTTTTTGGCAAAATCATTGTCGTGGGTGACCGCAATGACGGTTTGATTGAACTCCTCAGCCAATTGTTTGAATATATTGAATACAATTTGACTATTCTTGCTGTCCAGGTTGCCCGTTGGCTCATCTCCCATGATGATCGAAGGATCATTGATCAAGGCTCGCGCTATGGAGACCCGTTGTTGTTGGCCTCCACTCAATTTTGAAGCTGCCTTCAAGGCTTGATCGCGCAGTCCCAGCATTTCCAGCTTTTCGTAGGCGCGATTCTCGATTTCAGCATGACTGTATTTGCCTAGTTTCAAGGCAGGGATCATGACGTTTTTGAGGCAGGAAAACTCTGGCAGCAAGTAGTGGAATTGGAATACAAAGCCGATGTTATGCCCTCGCAAAGCAGCTAGTTCGTCCGTCTTTTTACCCGTGATTTTTTCGCCCTTGATGTACAGCTCCCCTTCATAGATGGTATCCATTGTGCTGAGGCAGTACAAAAGGGTAGATTTGCCAGAGCCACCTGTGCGCCGCAGGGTGAAAAATTCTCCGTGATAAGCTTCAAAACTGATGTCGTCCAGTACTTTGAATTGAATGGGTTCATAAAAGTATTTCCCCAAGGATTGGGTGCTCAAGATTACTTCTTTGCGGTTCATGATGATCTATTTTCTGAAGATTTCAACGGGATCCACTTTAGCTGCTTTCCGTGCGGGGAGATAGCCTGCCCCTAAAGATGTGAGCATGCCAAAGATAGCCCCCACTGCAAATACATCCAGTCGGTAATAAATTGGAAAATAACCGATCGGCGGACCCACGTAAACCTTGCTCAGGATATTGATTAAAACAGCCCCTGTAACCAACCCAAGTATTGTACCCAAAACCCCCATAATGAGCGCTTCCAGCACAAAGATGCGCACGATGTCTTTTCCTGAAAATCCGGTTGCTTTGAGGATGGCGATGTCGTTGAGTTTTTGGGTGATGGTCATGTTGAGGATATTGTAAATGCCAAATGCAGCAACCATCATGATGGCAAAAGCCACCGAGGTGTTCATGACTGCCCGTATGCGATCACTGGCCAGCGTATCGGCGTTGCTGGTTTGCCAATCTTCCACTTTATAGGAAGTAATGGCCTGTAATTTTTGTGCGTATTCTGGCGAACGGTCGGGGTCGTCGACGCTGGCATACAATTCAGTGATGTAGTCCGGCCCTACCTTCAGCATTTGTTGTGCAGCCGCAATATTGACGTAGGATTTTGATTCATCCGTCGCCTTATTTCCAGTACTAAAAATCCCCACTACTTTCATCACTTTCTGCAGCCCTTGGGCTGAGGTTATGCTCAGATTGTCATCAAGCCCCAAGTTGAGCTTCTCCGCTACCCCTTTGCCAATAATGATGGCATTTAAATTGGAGGCCAAGGCTTGTAAATTACCTGCCAGCATGGTGCTTTGGATGTTAAACATGGCATCCGCCTCCAGAATATTGACTCCTGCTCCCAGGCCTTTGAGTTGAGAGCGCCCGTTGTTGTAGAATAAGTCAACATTGACCTGGGGCGCTGCACTGGTGATATACGAATGCTGTTTCAACTGATCCAGCAATAAGTAAGGGTTGACGATGCTTTTGGTCAAAGTGGTGATCTTGGGGTTACTGATCAGCACCACTGTGTTTGTATCCGCTTCGGTAAACAAGGGTTGGCTGATCTCATCCTCCTTGTAAACTCTGATGTGCGGAAAGGTTTTGAACATTTCGGCCCGGGAATACTGGGCAAAACCTTTGATGAGTGAATCCGAAAAAATGTAGAGCGCGATACCAATGGTAACCCCCATTGCGGCTACAAGCGTTTGCCTTTTCCGGGTGGAAATGTGGGTGAGCGCAATTTCGGTATTGACAGCTAGTTTCATGACTATTTGATTTTTGGGGCGACAATGGTGCTGTTTTCATTCAACCCGGAAGTAACCTGCACCCATTCGCTGCTCACAAATTGGGTACTTACCTTGACGGTTTTTTCCTGGCCTTTCACGCGCACCACATTGCCAAAATCCAGGTAGCGGCGAGGAATCAGCAGCGCGTTTTTGTTGATGCCCACAATGATGTTGACCTGCAGTTGGGTATTGATGAGGCGAAAATCCAGCGCATCAACAAACAAAACCTTGCAAGTAAAAGACTGGGTGGCTTCATTAAAAGCAGGCAAAATTTCGGCTAGTTCTCCCTGATAGGTTTTGTCCTTGTGGGTGTTGAGTTGGATCACCGCTTTTTGTCCTACTTTCAATTTACTGATGCTGCCTTCATCAACGCTTATTTTGGCGTAAATCAAATCTGGATGGCCAATGGTGGCAATCACATCACCCCGGTGGACGAAATCACCCTTGTGCTTATAGAGGCGATACACCTTGCCCGCAACCGGAGTGCGCAATTGATTGTTGGCCGAAAGGACCTGATTGAGATCGCGTTGGGCAGCATTGACAATCAGGTTTTGGTTGGCCTGTTCCTGGAGTTGTTGGTAGTTTGCCAGTGCATTGAAGTAACTGCTCCGAGCATTTTGATACTGAAGTTCTACATTGTCGTAATCCACCTGGGCAATGCTTTTCCCCTCCAATAAGCGTTGGTAGCGTTGCCACTGCACCGAATCCTGAGCCAAACGACGGCGTGCCATCAGCACCGAGTTTTGTGCCTGCATCAGACTGGGGGCACTGGAGCGGGTGTTTTTTTGAGCAATTTCATACAAGGCCTGGGTACTGGCAGTATTGAGTTGGTTTTGCTGGTTGTCGATCAAGGCAAAAACAGCGCCGGTACTCACTTGATTGCGCTCATCAAAATACACTTGTAGTAGGGTTCCGTCCGTTTGGGCAGTGAGGTTGTAAGTGCCATCGGCTTCCAAAACGCCGGATGCAAAAACCGTTTCCGTGACATTCTTGCGTATTGGCTTCGTTTCATCCATTTGCTGGGTGCAGGCCACACTGCTGAACCCCAGCAACAATATCCAATAGCGCGATGGTGCAATCGTTTTCATTTTAGCGTGTTGTTGATGTGAATTTTAGAATGCGCAAGCAGCACATTTACTGCGGCAGTGATGCGATTGGCGGAACTGTTGACCATGGCCTGAAAACTGCGCATGGTTTGCTCCAGTCCCGTAATTCCAGCAAGGTAATTGAGCCGATTTTTGACATACGTGTCTTGCTGTAGCTGATGAATGGCTTCGTTCGATTTCAATTGAGCCAATGCCTTTTGGTATTCGGTCTTCAACTGTTGTTGTTGAAGATCAGCCTGAAGGCGGGCCTGGCTGCTCTGTTGTTGCTGGAGGGCGTAATCAAAACGGGCTTTACCCCATTGTGCGACCGATTGAGCGGAGGGAATGGGAACGGACAGGCGTACCCCCACGTAGCTACTCGGAATCCAGCGTACATCCTGATCAAAAAGCCGCGCACGGGTATTGAATTGTTGACGGGTTCCTGAAAAGAAGAGAGACACAGTGGGCATATTGGCAAACCTCAAGCGCCGAACATTAGACCAAGCTATTTTCTCCTTCCATTCACTGCTGGTCACCGACAACAAGTTTATATCCACATTAGGACTTTGATTCAAGCCTTCCAATGGCACCGTTGGCTGAATGAGTATAGAGTCTTGTAAAGGAATATCACAAAGCACTTTACAGGCCAAATGTTGTTGTTGTAGCAAAAATTGCAACTGTTGCAAAGAGGAGGCTGTACTCAGGTAGTTGACTTCGCTATCATTGAGATCCTGCGGTTTGGCCAATCCTTCCTCCAGCTTTTGGCGGGTAATCATCCGCAAGGTGTCCGCAATGGCCAAGTGCTCCAGGGTCGCTTGATATTGCTCGCTTAAGTTGGCAATATTGCCATACAAGGAAGCAATGTTGTCGAACAGGGTTTTGCGTTGCACCTGATTGTCAGCTGTGGTGCTTTGCAGGCTCAATTTGGACTGCTTTAGGTTTTCCCAGCCTTCCAGGTTGAAGAGCTTGATTTCTGCATAAAAATTCTGGTTGCTCAGGTACTGTACACCAGTGGTGATTTCCTGAAAAGTACCCGCTTGGCCCCCAAAAATTTCGGAAGGAAAGAGGTTTACAGGCAAGCGGGTATTGTTGGTGTAACTAAAGGATAAGCTACCAGCAGGGTCAGGCACACCTAAAATGGCGGTAAGCTTGGCTAATTTGGCCTGATCAAAGCGAATCTGCCCTGAGCGAATGTTGGTGCTTTTTTGTTCAGCGTACGCAAGTAGCGCTGGAAGATCAGTAAAGATCTGCTGCCCCCAACACCTACCATTTACCAACAATAGCAAGATACCGAGGAAGTGGATTCTTCTTGACATAGTCATCTATTGAGCGATGCGAACAAAGCGGAACGATTTGGTAAAAACCATTCTTTTGACTTTGAATTGAAAGGCATTGCGGCCGCTCCAGGAAATGGTTATGGCAAAGCGACCATTCCCGGCAGGGTCTTTGATGAATCCGCGGAACGTTTTGGATGGGGCATCCCAGAGTAGGTCTTGAAATACCTGAATACCTTCTTGAGCAGTTTGCTCGATCGCCCGGCCAAAAAAGCGACCATTTTGCTCGTACATTTCAATTTTTTTTTCGGGATTGGCCTCATCCTTCCAGCGGCCAAGGATGTCTTTGGCTTCCTGAGACCAGATAGGAGAACTGATGCCTCCCAATAGAAGGCTCAACAGCAGGATACGAAAAGTGATGTTTTGCATGGTAATCATTGTTTTGACCATGCAAAGATTCAGGGCGAGGCGTTAGGAAGGAACGAAAGTCTTGTCGAAGTGGACAAAGATGATGCTGAACTCTTTTTGAAGCAGGTTGAACAAGATTGTACTATTGCTCAGCCAGCCAATCCATAAATGCGCTCAGTTTGAGTTTGCCAATGAGAATGGAGTGCGGAAAAACCACCTTCAAATTGACTTGAATTTTGCGGTTAAAGTGCTGCGTAGCGTCTTTGATGGCTTTACGATTGATCAAAAACTGGCGATTTGCACGAAAAAATGATGGCGCAAACAGTTTCTCCAAAGCTTCCAGCCGTTGGGGAACCAGGTGTTTTTTTTGCTCAAAAGTATAAGCAAAGGTATAATCATCTTCGATCCAAAACACCGCAATCTCATCGCCACGGATAGGGATGTAGCGGTCTCCTTGCTGAACAATGACCGAAGGGCTTTTGGTATTCAACTGTTGTTTCAAGGTTTGGAGTAAGGAGGCATATTGATCAGTTGGTGGAGCCAGCCTCTGTTGGAGCTGTTGGTATTTGACCAAAGTTTTTTCGATGGAATGTTTACTGAATGGTTTAAGAATGTAGTCGATTCCCAAGGTATTGAATGCCTCCAGAGCGTACTGACTGTATGCGGTACAAAAAACGATCGGGATATTCAAGTTCAGTTTTTGGAAAAGCTCAAAACTTAGGCCATCACCCAGTTCAATATCGGAAAAAATGAGGTCGATAGAGGGGGGCGTTTGAAAAAAAACTTTGGCCTCTTCAAGGGAGGATAGCGTTGCCACAATTTCAATGTCGCCATCCAGGCTGCGGAGGTTAACGGCCAGGTCTTTAGCCGTCAGTTGTTCGTCTTCGATGATGACAACTTTCATAGCACCAATCATTTTGAATTTGTAATCAAATCGAGATACACCACAAACTCCAGTTCCTGGTCATGCACCTCAATACCTTTGTCCGTTCTCAACTCATATCGCCTACGCAAATTATCTAATCCAGTGCCTGATACAACCTGCAAAGCTTTTGGGGCCTTGTTGTTGCTCACCTTGAGGCGAGCATTCATGTATTCGATCTGAATGAACAATGGTTTAGATGCTGTAAATGCATTGTGCTTGATGGCGTTTTCCACCAGAGTTTGCAGCGCATAAATGGGCAAGTGCAGGTGAAGCGCCTCTTCCGGGATGGCAATGCTGCACTGCAAGGCCTTGCCAAATCGCATTTTTTGCAAATCGAGGTAATCTTGTGTAAACTGCAACTCTACGCGTAAACTCAGCCAATCAGCACTTTGATGTTGAACAGAGTACCGCAGGAATTCTGATAATTTAAGTACATAATCCTCTGCCTCAAGCGCATTTTCTCGAATCAAGGACTTAAGTGTACTCAGGGAATTGAACAAAAAATGGGGTTGCAATTGCTGCATGAGTACTTGTTTTTGCACTTCCAGGTTGCTGAGTTTTAGGCTTTGTACTTCCAGTTCAGCCTGTTCTTTCTGGAATTGCAGCACATTGGACTGGATGAGAATAAAAATAAAAGTATCCAGTGCAAGAAGGGCCAGCAGTGGATACAGCCCCAGGCTGATATTATGGCTACCAGGGACAAAGACCGTCACCCAGCTTACTGATGAATGCAGCACTACCATAAACAAATAGCTCAGTAAAAAGCGCCACAAGGTATTCTGAACCTGTTCGAGAAGAAAGATATTGATCAGCCAAAAGATGTAAATCATAATGGAAAGAAAAAGTGCCGCCTGTGCCAACAACCTCCCTCCCAGATGGGCAAAAATGTAAACAGGCATCACCCCATAAATGGCCATCAGGGGTGATAAAACAAGGGCTAAACGCAATAACTTCTGCCTCACGGATTCTTCGGTTCAGTTGAAAAAAGCAATTGTTCGGGCCAATTTAGCAAATCAATGTTTATTTTGCCAAAATATTCACAAGTATTTATAAACCAATTTTTTAAGAAAAAAATAATCCAGACATTTGTCCACCTGGATGGCGATTTTGTCCATTTCACCGAATAAGTACTTGTTCGATCAGGCTAAGAGAATAATTTTTGGAACAAAACAGAACCATGATGTCCTTACTGAAGCGGTATTTTTACCTACTCCCTTCCCTTATGTTGTTTTTGTCGGCCATAGCCAAACTCTTCTTATTCGATCCCGAACAAGGTGAGTTGCCGATACCTGGAATGGCAAAACTGATGGTGCCTTTGGGGTTGCTGGAGTTGGCCTGTATTGCAGCATTTCTTTTCCCTCGCAGCATGAAGCTGGGTTTTTTGCTCATTTGCAGCTATTTAGGCGGGGCAATTGCGGTGAATTTAGTGGGGCAGTTGCATAGTCCACTAATGCCGGGCTTCATACTTGTTTTATTTTGGATCGGCATGTACTTCAAAAAACCAGAACTGTTTTTTTGAATGTAGAGATTGCCTAAGTCCTACACCCACCATTTTATCTCATTCATAATCAAAACAATGAAACGTTTCTTGAAACGCGTAGCCTATATTGTCGGAGCATTTTTAGTACTCCTCCTCTTCATATGGATTGGCTTTATGGGCTATTCCAACAATCGCCTGCATCAAACGATGAAATTGGCTGGAGTGGCTTCACCACGTTTGAAACACCAAGGATTCGTATTCCGGGATTTGAACAAAAATGGTCGCTTGGATGCGTATGAAGATGCACGCGTACCGCTTGCCGCCCGAGTCGAAAACCTCTTGCAGCAGATGACACTTAAGGAAAAAGCAGGAACCCTGTTTATTTCCATGGCTGGAATGGGACGTGAAGGAAAGCTTCAGGAAATGGCTACCCTCAGCGATCCTACTACTTTGATCATGCCTGCAAACCCTGAATTGATTCTGCGAAAAAAGATAACCCATGTCAATGCCTTGAGTGCCTCTGCAAAGGATTTGGTAGCCTGGACTAATGCGATGCAAGCGCTGGCAGATCGCACAAGACTGGGCATCCCGATGACCATAGCAACTGACCCTCGACATGTATACAGCTTTAACCCCTTGGCCAGCCTACCAACGGAGGGGTTCTCGAAATGGCCAGAGCCGCTGGGGTTTGCCGCTTTGGGAGATACCTTGATCATGCGCCAATTTGCCGAAATCGCCCGAGAGGAATACCGCGCAGTAGGCCTACATCTGGCGCTGCACCCCATGGCTGATCTGGCCACCGAGCCGCGATGGCCTCGAATCAATGGGACTTTCGGTGAAGACGCAGCACTGGCATCCAAGATGGTTTTTCATTACATCAAAGGTTTTCAGGGTGATTCTTTGAATAGAAGTAGTGTAGCCTGTATGACCAAACACTTTGCAGGCGGAGGGCCACAGAAGGATGGACTGGATCCTCATTTTGAATTTGGTAAAGAGCAAGTCTATCCTGGGCGCAATTTTGCTTATCATTTGATTCCATTCAAAGCAGCGATTGCGGCGGGAACGGCTCAGATGATGCCTTATTACGGCGTTCCGATGCACCAGAGTAAAGAGAATGTGGGCTTTGCTTTCAACGAAGAGATGATCAATGGCTTACTGCGTAAAAAACTCGGGTTTAAGGGCGTAGTATGTACGGACTGGGGAATTTTGACGGATAAAAAAATCTTGGGTTTTACCGTATTTACGGGCCCGGGCTGGGGTGTGGAAAAGCTGAATCCAGGTGAGCGCATCCTCAAAGCGTTTAATGCTGGTGTAGATCAATTTGGAGGGGAAGCCATCCCCGAAGAATTGGTGAAGTTGGTCAAACAAGGTCGTATTTCTACCCAGCGGCTGGATGAATCGGTGCGCCGAGTCTTGATGGACAAGTTTCGTCTGGGGTTGTTCGACAAACCCTATGTTGATGCCCAAAAATGGAAGAAAAAAGTAGGGGTACCCTCGCAAATCCAACAGGGCAAAATGATTCAAGGCAAATGTATGGTGCTTTTAAAAAATGATGCCCAAGCCTTACCCTTGCAAAAGGGACTTAAACTGTATGTAGAAAACCTTTCCAAAACAGAAGCTGCGAAGTACGGCCAAGTTGTAGATCGCCCGGAAGATGCAGATTTTGCCATCATCCGGGTTCAGGCTCCTTATCAGGTGCATCCTGGCCATTCTATGTCGAATTTTTTTCACCACGATGACCTGGATTTTAAAGGTAAAGAGCGTGCCCACTTACTTGAGCTGATGAATAAAGTGCCAACCATTTTCAATATTTATCTAGATCGACCAGCCGTAATTTCTGAAGTCGCTCAGGAAGCCAAAGCCCTTATCGCTGATTTTGGTGCGGAAGATGAGGTACTATTACAAGTGGTTTTTGGTCAGATCAATCCTGAGGGCAAACTTCCGTTTGAACTTCCCTCCTCCATGAATGCGGTAAGGGCGCAGAAGGAAGATTTGCCTTATGACTCCCAAAAGCCATTGTACCCATTTGGATTTGGAATGCGCTATGGGGCGATAAAACAATAAGTGCTCATTTTGCCCCACTACTATGCTGAAAAGCATTAAGTAGTGGGGCAAAAATAAGTGATCATTTTTCCTGAGCCAGAGGATTAGATAAGACACTTTAAATGAAACGTTTACTTATCTAATCCCCTGGCAAAATGATCACTTATTTTTTTATTGCCCCTAAGAGATGGAAATAAAAAAGCCTGGGACCAATACAAGCTCAAAATTGTCCCAGGCAAATAAAACACCCTCTCCAGGGTTAAAACTTAATGAAAAAACTACTCGTGGATCAATATGAAAAATTGCTAGTCAGGAAGAGATGTCTGAACTTCCAAATTCTTTGTCCTGACTAATAATCTTACCATCGGCCAATTCAATGGTTCGATCACTGTTTTTGGCAAAATCATTGTCGTGGGTGACCGCAATGATGGTCTGGCCCATCTCCGCGCACAGTTGTTTAAAAATGTCGAATACGTTTTGCGCGTTTTTGCTGTCGAGGTTTCCGGTAGGCTCATCACAAAGGATGATTTTGGGGTCGTTGATCAGTGCCCGGGCTATCGAAACCCGCTGTTGCTGTCCGCCACTTAATTTTGAAGCGGGCTTGAGCGCCTGTTCTTTTAAGCCCAGCATATCCAGTTTTTGATAGGCCCGTTCTTCAACTTCCCGATGGCTGTATTTGCCCAATTTTAAAGCTGGGATCATCACATTTTTCAGGCAGCTGAATTCAGGTAGCAAATAATGAAATTGAAAAACGAAGCCAATTGACTTGCCACGGATGGCGGCTAGCTCATCGGTTTTTTTGCCGGTTACCTTTTGGCCCTCGATAAAAAGTTCTCCTTCGTAGGCCGTATCCATGGTGCTGAGGCAATACAACAAGGTCGATTTGCCAGAGCCACTTTTGCCTACCAACGTCAAGAATTCGCCCGCATAGGCTTCAAAGCTGACATCGTCAAGGACTTTGAAGCGAATGGGTTCGTAGAAGTACTTGCCGATGGATTGGGTGCGGAGGATAACTGTTTGGTTCTTCATGTTACTTTCGGAATATGGCTACCGGATCGACCCGCGCAGCCCTGTAGGCTGGCAAATAACCCGCACCAATGGTGATCAAGAGGCCAAAAACCGTACTGGTAATGAATACACTGGGATCGAAATAAATGGGGAAATAATCGGCAGGGCCGCCCACGTATACTCCGCTCAACACCTGAATACAAATGGCCCCAATGATCAGGCCCAATGTGGTGCCGATGATGCCCATAATCAGGGCTTCCAGTACAAAAATGCGGATGATATCGCGCCCGGCGAATCCGGTTGCTTTCAGGATGGCGATGTCGTCCAGTTTTTGGGTGATCGTCATGTTTAGGATGTTGTAAATCCCAAATGCCGCCACCAGCAGAATGGCCATTGAAACGGAAGTCGACATGATTTGTCGGATCAAGTCGCCCGCCAGAATATCCGCATAACTGGTTTTCCAGTCTTCGACCTTGTACGTGGTAATGGGCTGTAATTGTTGGGAATAAGCCAATGCCTCATCAGGATTTTTGATGTTGGCATAAATATCGGTAATGTACGTTGGACCTTCTTTGACCAATTGCTGGGCAGCAGCGATGTGGAGATACACCTTGGACTCGTCGGTGGTTTTGTTTTTAGTGCTGAATATGCCCACGATCTTCATGATTTTTACTACCCCTGCCGAGGATACGATGGTAAGGTTGTCGTTGAGCCCCAGGTTCAGTTTATTGGCAATTCTGCTGCCAACCACTACCGAACTAAGGCTGTTGCTCAAGGGATTCAAGCTGCCTGCCACCATGGTTTTTTGAATGTTGAACATGGCGTCTGCTTCGGCAATGTTCACCCCATTGGCTACACCTTTGAGCTGGGATTTTCCATTTTGGTAAAACACATCTACATTCACCTGCGGGGCTGCTGAGCTGATGTAATCCTGTTTTTTTACTTCCGCCAACAGTGCGTAAGGATTGATGATGGTTCTAGAAAGGGTCGTAATCTTGGGGTTGTGGATGATCACCACTTGCCGGGGCGATGTGGCTTGCACCAGGGGCTTGCTGATTTCGTCATCCTTGTAAATTCTAAGATGGGGAGTGACCTTGAAGATTTCGGTGCGAGAAAATCTCCCAAAACCTTTCATCAGGGAATTGCTGAAAATGTACATGGCAATGCCCATGGTCACTCCCAGCGCAGCCACTAGGGTCTGACGCTTGCGGGTGAATATGTGCGTTAAGGCTATTTCGACATTGATGTTGCTGCGCATGGTCTTACTTGGTGTTTTCGGTAACGATGGTCATGTTTTCATTCAGACCAGTCAGCACCTGCACCCAATCACTGCTGACAAAGCGCGTGGTAACGATCACGGGTTTTTCCTGGTCTTTTACAGTGACTTGGTTGCCAAAATCCAGGTATTTCCTCGGGATCAGTAAGGCATTGTGTTGGGTTCCGGTGATGATGTTGGCCTGGAGTTGGGTGTTGACCACTTTAAATTCAAGTGCTTCGGTGAATAAGATTTTGCAGAAAAAGGACTGGCTAGCTTCATCAAAGGCCGGATAGATTTCGGCCACTTTGCCCTGATAGATGCGCTCTTTGTTGGTATTGAGCTGTACTGCGGCCTCCTGGCCAATTTGAATTTTACCAATGTTCCCTTCGTCTACATTGACTTTGGCATAAATCAGATTCGGATCACCAATAGTAGCGATGACGTCTCCTTTCTTGACGAAGTCTCCGCGTTGTTTGAACTTTTGGTAAACTTTGCCTGAAAAAAGTGCCCGGATTTCGTTGTTGCCAGACAAGGTTCGGTTGACCTCCTTTTGGGATGCATTGATGATCAATTGTTGTTTGGCCTGCTGCTGGAGAACAGCGTAATTCTCCAGCGCATTCGCGTAATTGGTTTGGGAAGTTTGGTATTGCAAAAGCACGTTGTCGTAATCATTGCGGGCAATGCTGTTTGACTCCAGTAGTTTTTGATAGCGAATTACTTGTAGCGAATCCAGTTCCATTTTGCGCTTGGCCATCTGGGTGGTATTGCGGGCCTGTACCAGGGATGGGGCATTGGCTTGGGTATTGCCTTTGGCAATTTCGTACAGGGCTGCGGCACTTTCGGTATTCAATACATTCTGTGGGTTTTCAATTACGGCCAAGGTAATTCCTGCCCGAATGAGGTCGCCTTGCTCGAAGTTGACCTTGCTCAGGTACCCATCGGTTTGTGCGGTGAGGTTGTAAGTGCCGTTGGCTTCCAAAACACCCGAGGCAAAAACCGTTTCGACTACATCTTTGCGGATGGGTTTGGTTTCTTCGGTGGCTTTGCCGCAAGCTCCCAAGAGGGCAATCAGGATCAAGCCAATGAATAACTGCAATTTCATCTCGTTTACTTTGGGTTGTTGTTGAGCGCAATATTTGCCTCGGCCAGCAGCACGCTGATCGTTGAAGAAATCAGGCTGTAATGGCTGTTTATCAGGGCGTTGTAGTTGTTCATGACCTGATCTAGGCCAATCAATCCAGCATCGTATAAGCCGAGGTTTTTGGTGTAGGTATCTCGTTTGAGCCGGAATATCTCCCGATAAGTTTGGGTTTGTGATACGGCCTTGAGGTAATCATTGCTCAATTGTTTTGCTTCGATTTCCATTTTGCTTTGCAAGTGTTCGGTATTGAGCTTTGCCAAAGAGTGGTCGTAGCGGGTTTTACTGATTTGGGCTACCGCTTGAGCAGAGGGGATGTTCCAATTCAATTTCACACCCAAAAAACTGCTGGGAATCCAACGAACATCCTGATCAAACAAAGTTGAGCGCGTATTGAATTGCTGACTGGTGTTTGACCAAAACAAGGACACCGTAGGCAGCAAGGCAAACCGGGCCTGTCGGTAACTTGACCAGGCCATTTTTTCTTTCATGAGGCTATTGAATACTTCCAGCCGGTTATGCACCACTTGCGGCATTTGCTGCGCTTCGACGTCGTTGATGAATTGGCCGATCAAAATGGAATCCTGGTCGGGAATGTCGCACAGAATCTTCAAGACATTGTATTGTTGACGGATCAGGAACTCTACCTGTCGAGCTGTCTCCTGGCTGTTCAGGTAGTTGCTCTTGGTTTCGTTTACGTCCTGAGGCTTCCCGATTCCCTGCTGGTATTTCTGGGTGGCAATCTGGAACAAGGTATCCGCAACCATTGCATTTTGTCGAGCTGCCTTGAGTTGTTCCTGCAAATTGACAATGTTAAAGTAGCTACTTGCAATGTTGCTTTGCAGGTTTTTCAGGGTGATGCGGTTGTCGGATTGGGTAGTTTCGATGTTCAGCTTGGATAGGCGTAGGTTTTCCCAGGCCGCCAGGTTGAACAACTTCAAATCGACATACATATTTCCATTGCTCACGTACTGGATTCCACTTTGGACTTCCCGGAAAGTGCCTTTTTCACCGCCAAAAATTTCGGCAGGAAACAGGTTGACGGGTAGCCTGGTGTTGTTGGTGTAGGAAAAAGACGCACCGCCACTCAAATCCGGGATTCCAGCAATGGCCGCCAGTTTGGCTTGCTTGGCCTGATCAAAGCGCAGCATACCCGACTGGATGGATTTGCTTTTTCCGGTGGCATAAACGAGCAGGGAATCAAGACTGTAAAAAATTGGTTGCCCTAGTGCGATAGAAGGTGTTATCACTAGGCATAACAAACCAATAAGCATGGCCACTTTCATCGATAAACAAGCTTTATTGGATGCGTGTAAAATGGAAAGTCTTGGTCAGGAGGAACTTTTTCCCTACTACTTCCAATCGATTGTTTTCATGAAAAGTTAAGGTCGCATTGATGCTCAGCTTCGCATCAGGAGGCATCATCTGGCCTTTGTAGGTATGGCTTTGCTCGTCGTATTTGAGCTGCTTGAAAATGAGCGTGCCGTTTTTGCCGTTGTCGTTGATGACTTTGCCACTGAAGCTGCCATCTTTTTCCTGATAAAATTCGATTTGTCGCGATGCGTCTTCCTCACCCTTCCATTTGCCCAGAATGGATTTGGCGCTTTGAGCGGTCAGTCCACTGGACAAAAGCATCAGGGCCATCATGAGTTCGGTTGATTTCAAAGTTGTTCCTTCCATAGTTGTTGTGTTTTCTAGGACAAATATTCGCGCTTCAATGCAGCTTGGCAATGGATTTTCCGCGGAGTGGACAAATAGAGGGGTGAGGTGGACGCATAGGACTAAAGCAATTTAATGGCAAAGTTTTTTGTAGCTGCTGAGATGGGTAGCACAGCATCCTTAAACTTTGGGGGACCCATTTTGCCTAAGGCTCCGTTTGAAGCTCCAGTAGGCTCTTTGGGTATGCCAACCAAATTGGTGTTTAATTTGCCATCGTTATTTTCATCATGAAGAGCAGCAATGGCGTAATTTCCAGGCACAATTCCTTCGATTTTAATTTGTTGGGTTCCTTTGATGGCTTTTGCATTTACAGCCTTTACCGCCATGTTGACTTTATCGGGAAAGGCGTCTGCCTTGTCGAATAGATAGAGTCTGATTACCCCTTTGTCGGATGAAACATTGCTAATGGATACTGTAATGTTTACAGTTTGACTTTTCAGCAACAATGTCGTTAAGAAAGCGATTGCGAACAGAATGGAATTTTTCATGTGTTGTTGTTTGAAACGAATGCACTAGTGCATTTGAATAATTTAGTGGCTTTGATTGATGTGTATGATTTTGCCAGTACTTTTTCTGGTAGTCAATCTACCAAACCAAGCTTTAAGATTATCCACGGTCAGGTACACCACGGGCACGATGATTAGTGTGAGCAACATGGAAGAAGTCAGGCCGCCGATCAACACCCAGCCCAGTCCATTTTTCCATTCTGCCCCGGCACCCTTAGCCACTGCGATCGGGATCATACCAAACACCAGGGCGAGGGTAGTCATGAGGATTGGCCGCAATCGGGTGCGGCCAGCTTCGATCAATGCATCGTAAGTAGCCAATCCGCTTGTTTTTAATTGATTGGTGAAGTCAACGATCAAAATTCCATTTTTAGCCACCAAACCCAACATCATGATGATTCCCAAACCACTGAATAAACTAAAACTTGACTGCGCCAGCGCCAAGGCCAATAGGGCACCAATCATCGCAACAGGGATAGAAAACAACACCACAAAAGGATACAAGAACGAATCGTACAAAGCCACCATGATGAGGTAAATCAGCACAACCGCAATGCCCAGTACACCAAGTAAAACGCTGGTAGAGTCTTTTTCCCTTTTGACTTCGCCATCCCAGTTGTACTCAATGGTTTTGGGCAAGTTCATTTTGTCCAATTCTTGCTGAATGATAGCGGCCACAGTGCCACTTGGTGCACCCAGTACTTGACTTTTGAAGGTAACTGAGCTGCGTCGATTTCGGCGCTCCAGCTTCGAGGCGCTCACCCCAAAAGAAAGTTGGGCAAATTGATCGAGCCGAATGACCTGACCTTTGTTGTTGATAAAGCTAAGCGCTGCGACATCGGCTTCGTTTCTGCGGTCAAATCGATCGAGTTGGACTTTAATGTCGTATTCATCAATGCCATCTCGGAATTTGGCTTTGTCGTTACCGGCCAAAGCGCTTTGCATAGTAGCCCCCACGAGGTTAATGTCTAAGCCCAATTTGGCCATTTTTTCGCGATCGAGGGCAACTTTGACTTCGGGAGCGCCTTCTTTTACGGATATTTTGGTGTCGATTGCACCGGGGATTTTCTGCACCATTTTTTCAACCCGTTTTACCACCGCCATAACCGAGTCGGGGTTTTCACCCGAAAAAATCAACTGGATGGGGTCGTCCTCATTGCCGCCCAGGAAAGAAGGTTTTGCCGAAGTGATTTTTAATTGGGGGAACGCATTTTGTAATTCCTGGCGACATTCTTCAGCAGCTTTGTCGGTAAGTACAGCACTCTCTTCGAGGGAATACAATTTTACGTTCAGTTCGGAAAGGTTCGCATTGTTGCCCAGGCTGATGAGGTCGCTAGACCCCCCAACATTGGCGAATACCGATTTTACATAAGGTTTTGACTGCAGGAAATCTTCAATTCGCTTGGTATTGACATTGTTGTAGTCAAAGGTGACACTTTTGTCGTACTCCAGTTTGATGATGAACTCCCGTTGGTCGCCTTGCCGAACAAACTCACTGCCAATGAAGCCAAAGGCTGCCAACATCCCGGAACTCATGAACATACCAACGATGGCCAGTACCACAATGAACTTATGCCGCAAACTCCAACGCAGGACTGCCGTATAAAAATTAGCCAGATTGTCCACGCCGTGTTCGAGCGAACGGATGAACCAGCCCCAAATGCCTTTTTTGCTTTCTACTTCTTCGGCTTTGGCAAAACGAGATGCCAACCAAGGGGTAACGGTGAAAGAGACAAAAAGGCTCATCAGGGTGGATACGACTACCACGGCAGCAAAGGGTGCCAGCAATTTACCAGTGGTGTTGGTCAGTAGCAGAAAGGGGACAAATACCACTACATCCACCAGCGTGATCGACAAGGCCGTAAAGCCAATTTCATTTCGGCCATCGATGGCTGCGGTACGCTTGTCTTTGCCCATTTCGAGGTGTCTGTAAATGTTTTCAAGTACTACGATGGAGTCGTCCACCAAAATCCCAATCACCAGAGACATGGCCAACAAGGTCATCAGATTGAAGGTGTAGCCAGCCAAATACATGACAATGAAAGCGGAAACCAGTGAACAGGGCACGGCTACCATCACAATAAATGAGTTGCGCAGGCTGTGCAAAAAAATCAGCATCACCAAAGCAACCAGTAAAATGGCGATCAATAAGTCATGCTGCACCGCCTCGGCGGCCTCCAGGGTAAAAGCACTGGTATCAATCGCGACTACAAAGTTTAGCTTGATGGCGCTGTACTTCTTTTCCAGTTCAATGATTTTTTCCCTTACCGCTTCGCTCACCGCAACCGAATTCGCATCGGTTCTTTTGCGCACCTGTACTCCAATTGCTTCTTTGCCGTCCAGGCGATTGATGTTGGTAATGTCTTTTTTGCTGTCGATGACCTCGGCAACGTCTTGCAGTTGGATGGTGCTGCCCGTGCGCGAGGTTGCGACCACCAGGTTTTTGAGTTGATCCAGATTCGCGAACTTTCCCGTCAAGCGGATAACGGTTTGTGCATTGCCGCTTTCGATTTTTCCTGTCGGAAAATCAAGATTGGCATTGTTGATGGCCTGATTGATTTGCAACAAAGACAGGCCATAGGCGCTTAGCTTTTCCTGATTGACGTTTACCCGGATTTCTCGTTCCTCGCCCCCCAGGAGTTGTACGCTACCTACGCCATCCAGTTGGGAGAGTTGTGGGATGATCCGGTTTTTGAGTTCTGCATAAAACTGGGTGGCTGGTAAATTGGATCTAGCGCTGATCCGCAGAACGGGTAAATCGTTGAACGACAATTCTGATACGTTTGGCGTTTTGGCATCGGCTGGTAATAAAGCCTGGATGCTGTTCATTTTAGCCACCACATCCTGTTTTACGGCTTTCAAAGAAGCATTGTTGGACAGCTCAAGCGTTACCAAGGAAAGCCCTTCGTAGGAGGAAGAGTTGATGGCCGAAATCCCGTTCTGGTTGGACAACTGATCTTCGATCTTTTTCGTTACCTGGCTTTCAATTTCATTCGGGGCCGCACCGGGATACACCGTTGAAATGGTAAGGATTTGGGGCGTAAAGCGGGGCAATATTTCATAACCCAATTGATTGTAAGACAATACGCCGCCCAAAATCAGCACCAGAAAAATTACGATGATAAAAGATGGCCTTTTGATGGCCAATTCTGTTAGTGTCATTGGATGTCTTTTTTTGAAAATGAGTTACTTTCCAGCCTGAGCTACTTGGATACCATTGGTCAGGTTAACTAGCCCACTATTGGCGACCAGCTCGCCCTCCACGAGGCCCTCCAGGACTTCGATTTCGTCTGCGATGATTCGCCCCAGTGTGATGTTTTTGAGGATTGCCACACCATTCTCAATGACGTATACCTGGGGCTGCTTAGTGGAGCCTACAATCGCATTGCGGCTGATGATCAGGGCATTGATCGGCACGGTGTTTTTGAAGTAAGCTTTGCCAAACATACCTGCCCGAATGAGCGTTGAGGAGCTGTTGGTTACCTTTATTTTCACGGTAAAGTTTTTGGAATCATCGGCTTTTACGGCAATGTAGTCGATGGTTCCATTGAACTGGCGTTCAGGGTAGGCATCACAGGATACCTTGATGGAAGCACCTTCCTTGAGTTGGGTAACTGCGTTTTCGGGTACGAGTATGCTGAGCTTTACCGTGCTGATGTCGGTGATCAGCGCGATGGGTATGCCGGGAGAAACAATGGATCCTAGTTCAAAATTTTTCGAGGTCACGTAGCCGCTCAAGGGGGAGAAAATGTTGAGGTAGGTCATTTGTTTTTTGAGTACATCGATCCGGTTTTGATTGCCTTTTAAAGCCAATTCAGATTTTTCAAAGGCATTTTTGGTAAGTGCTTCTCCACTGGCCAGGATTTTGTTCCTATCAAAGGTTCTGGTGGCATCCTCAAGCTGGGTTTGCGCATCTTCAAGTTGCAATTTGAGCTCTTCATTGTCCAGGTGTGCGATCAATTTCCCCTTGCTGACAAAATCACCCAATTCAATCCCAGCCTGGATCACCTTGCCGCCTCTTTCGGGTAAAATCTGCACCTCTTTGTTGGGTTCGAACGAGCCAGCGAAGGTATAAGCCGGAGCGATCTGCTTTTTCGTTACCGCTTCCCAGGTGATGAACACCGCCTTGTTGGGATCGGCGCGATAAACTTGCTGGTTCAATTCCTCCTTGTTTTTGCGCAGGGTGAGGAAGGTAAATACGCCAAAGGCACATACAATAGATATGGCGATTACAATGGTTGACTTTTTCATGTGAACTTGCTTGTTATTGATTGTTGTTGATGAGTTGTCCATTGGCCTTTTTGAGATCCAACTCGGCCATTTTTAGCGTTACCAGCACGTTCAGATAATTGATTTGTGCTGATTTGAGCGTATTCTCCACCGCAATCATGTCGTTTAATGATGCCGTACTGTTTTGGTATTCCAGCAATTTTTGGGTGTAGAGTTTATTGGCCAGCGCTAGGTTTTTTCGTTGGTATTCCAGATCCTTGAGGTAGCGGTTGAAATCGTTTTGGGCATTCACTTGCTCCATTTTCAGCGTATTGGCCAGTGCCGCCAGGCTATGGTGGTTTTGCTGCGATTCCAGTTGGTTTTTGAGGAGCTGGTTGCGTTTTTTGAAGCCATCAAATACCGGGATTTCTACATTCAATTGGATTAAATTGGTGGGGTACCAACGGTTGTTGTAAGCCGTGAATAACTGGAGTTTGGGATTCAGGCCGCTGTATCCAAACGAGCCAATCAGATTGACCGTAGGCCGAAAACCTGCACGTATACTTTCTCTTTCCAATTGCAATAAATCACCAGCTTGCTGGAGGGAAATGTACGCGCTGCGTTTTTGGTACAGCGCAGTATCCAGGCCACTGAGGGTGGGCGAGGAGTCGGTTTCAGGCTGATACTTTTCAACTTTCAATGAAAAATCTATTGGCAAACCCATGTAAACTTTCAACAGATAATTCAACTGACTGATCCCATTGAGTTGATTGCTTAAAACGGTTTCGAGGTTGACGATGCTTACGTTAAGGTTGTCAAGATCGGAGCGCAGGGCAAAACCTTGATTGAACAATTGGGTAGTCAATTCCAGGTTTTTTTTCAAATTGGCGATGTTCGAGCGAGTTAGATCAGCCTGCAATTCATTGATCTGAATGTTGAGGTAAGTGGCCGAGACATCGTAGATGATGGCCTCCATTTTCTCTTTGGTGGCCATTGAGCTCATGGTTTTGCTCAGCTTACTGATTTTAAGG
>JAIYAV010000072.1 GCA_027488855.1 Saprospiraceae bacterium | reverse complement strand
GATAATTATTCTGAATACATCAGCAAAAAACTGGATTACGACTATACTTATTTGTCCAATATTTTTTCAGAGGTGAAAGGCATAACCATCCAACAATTCATCATCAACCATAAAATTGAACGGGTAAAAGAGTTGCTGCTTTACGATGAACTCAACCTCACGGAAATTTCTTATAGGCTCCACTACAGCAGTGTAGCCCACTTGTCCAATCAATTCAAAAAAGTGACGGGTCTCTCCCCTTCTTTTTACAAACAACTGAAGCAAAAGCGCCAGGGGAATTTGGAAAATCTGTAAGAGTTTGTTGTACTAACCAATCGGCTTGATGGCCGGAATGCGTTTTAAATGATCCAATTGAGTTTTCAGGGATTCAAGATACTGCTCAAAATCGGCAGTATCGATTTTTTTGCGCTTACTAATAAACAATGGCGTTTCGCTCAGGAGTTCATAAAATTCTATAAAGGTTTCGCGGATGGTTTCGGTCACTGCAATGATTTCATTGAGCAGTTCTTTTTGGCCCTGATCGGTGATATGATGGGTTTTGTGCACACTACCCAGGAAGATATAGGGCGTTTGGCCCATGTAAAAAGGCACCATCGGAGGCAACACATTTTCCGTTTTTGAATACATTTCGATGTCTTCAAAATTGTTTAGCAAGCTATTGCTGATGCTTAGCAGTTCCGATTGCATCTTGTCAAACCGGTCGGTACGATTTTTTTTTGAGTGGATCATTTCACTATAGGGTTGTGGTATTTATCAATGGTAAGTCTGGCCATCAGGTAACTTAGGGTAGATTCGGCGCCTTGGTTGAGGTTCACCTGGGTTTCTTCCAATCCATCATAGCAACCGCCGGTGCAGGGGTTGTAAATGATTTGGTGCAAGTGATTGTTGCCCAAAAACCAGTTGAAAGCGATCTGCATTTTTTGTAAATAATTTTCGTCGTTGAATACAGTATAAAATTTGCTGAGGGTAAAAATGGTATAGGCTACGTCAATGGGTTGTTCTCCGTATACGGCAGCTTCCTGACCTTTGAACAACCAGCTCTGGTTGGAAATCACCTTGATGCCGTTTTGGTTGAAGGTGCGCGACAACAAAAAATTAAAGGAAGCCTGAGCTGTTTCTTTGTATACCTGTCCACCCGTTGCCATCCAAGCACAAAGCATCGCCTCGGGCAAAATACTGTTGGCGTAGGTCAAATAGCCTTCGTACCATTGCCAATGTTGTTCGGATTCGTGCCGGTACATTTGCACCAGACGATTGGCCAGGGTTTTGATCAAACGGGTATGGTGGAGTGATTTTTTTTGAAGATTGCTGTAATACAAACCTTTGATCACAAAGGCCATCGCCCGGGTGGAGTGCATACTTTCCACCTGTAGTAGGGCACGCTGCAAAATCCGTTCGGCTTGTGCCACCAGAGCAACGGGCAAAAGTACCCGGCGGGAGATCAGATAGCCCAGGGCCCAAATCGCCCGGCCATTGGCATCGGCCAGGTTGTTGGCGCTGTTCTGGGCCGTAAAATGGTAGTCTTTGTCGACGTAATTCAAAAAGTCGCCATTCGGCTGTTGACAAAATTGAATGAAGTTCAAATAGATTTGTAGGTAGACCAAGTCCTGCTGCTCCCCGCTAGTTTCAAAGTGCATGCAGAGGGCGATCATCGCTCGGGCATTGTCATCAATGGTGTAGCCCGATTCCAAATCGGGTTGGTTGATTTTTGAAAACTGGATCATGCCAAAATCCGTGGTCATTTTTTGGATGTGCTCCAGGTTGATTGGGGGCAGCGTATTGTTCAAAACGATTTTTTCAGTGGGATATGGGCTATGGTTCTGGGCTTTGGCCAGTTGATTGATGCCATCCGCTGGTCCGGCTACCTTTTGCAACAAGCGAGCATGGGCAATGGCCGAGTTTTCCCAGGCGGTGGGCACAATGCGTTGCAGGGCATTGGAGCGGAAGGCCAAACGCAGGTTTTCATCGCTCATCAAACGATTCACTCCCGCGGCCAACTGATCCGGGTTTTGAAAATCGATGATGATGCCCGTATCTTCGTGCAGCAGTTCCAGCGCATGTGGAATGGGGGTGGAAATGATGGGACAACCACAACTCATGGCGTAGGAAAAGGTGCCACTCACAGCCTGTTTGGGGTCTTTGGAGGTAAACAAATAGACGTCGGTCAATTGTAAATACTCCAATAAATCCGCCAAGGGCAGGTAACGATTGATGAAAATGACGTGATCGCATATGTTCAATTCCCGAACTTTAGCGATCAGCATGTTGCGGTATTTCTCCCCTTCACTTTTAATGACGCCCGGATGGGTGATGCCGATGACCAGAAAGACGATTTCAGGATTCAAGGCAATGATCGCAGGTAGTGCATTCAGTGTTGTTTCGATGCCTTTACCGGAGCTGAGTAGACCAAAAGTGGAGAGTACTTTACGGTTGGACAAGCCATATTTTTCTTTCAACAGGGTTTTGTCCAGGTGGGGTACCAAGTGCGTGCCATGGGGGATAACTTCAATTTTTTCAGCCACGATGCCGTAGTCCTCGATCAGAATTTGTGCAGCATTTTGGGTCATGACGATCATGGCCGCGCAAGCGTTGGCTATTTTTTGCACTTTCACCCGCATGGCTGCGTCGGGCTGAGGCAATACCGTATGAAAAACGATGATGGCAGGCTTACTGAGCCAAAATAAAAATTGCAAAAATGCGGCCTCTCCTTTTCCCTGAAAAAGTCCAAATTCGTGTTGCACCAAAACAAGGTCAATGTGCATATCAATGTTGATGGAATGGGCCATTTCCAGGTATTTGGCTGGATTGCTGGTATCGAGCACAAATTTCACTTCTTTGGAGTAAACATGGGTAGTTTTGCCAGGCTCCAGGGCACATACTTTCAGCGAAAAAGACTGCTTGTATTTGTTTTTTAGGGCTTTCAAGAGGTCTTGCGAGTAAGTGGCAATGCCACACTCTAGCGGAGGGTAGGTAGTGACGAATAAAATTTCGGGTAGTTTCACCTTGCGAACCAGGGGCTCCACGGCTATTTTTGGTGTAAAAGTGGGGAATAAGGTAGTGGTCAATTCCTCCTGGACATCAAAAACGATTTCATTATTCATGGTTGGTCAAGTTGAGTGACAACTCCTTCAAGAGCTCAGCTAAAGAAACTGAGGCGCAGGCTATACGCTCGTCGGCGGCTCCGTAATAGATGTACAAAGTATCTTCAAATAAGGCAGCTCCGGTTGGGAAGCACACATTGTTTACCTCCCCTTTGAGCTCCCATGGGTATGCTGGTATGAACAAGGGGTAAGGCAAACGGGCAATTTCTTTGCGTGGATCAGCTAAGTCAAGTAGTGCGGCACAGGCCGAGTATACGTATCCCTTCAGGGTATCGTGCACGCCATGGTAAATCAACAACCAGCCCTGTTCGGTTTCAATCGGGGGGCAACCGCCACCGATGTAACTGACTTCGTGGGCGTATTTTGGCGCAAGTACAATACATTCGTCAAAATGTAAAAAGTAGTTGTGCCAAAATTCGGGCGTCAGTTCATTCAAATCTCCAATAGCTACAATGATTTGAATATCAGGCTTAATGCGGTGCAAAAAGCAGAGTTTATCATTGATTTTTCGGGGAAAAAACATCAGGTTTTTGTCCCATAAATAAGCTTCGCTATGCTGGTTTTCAAGGGTGCGCAAATGTTCGTTATAGCGTAGGTATTTGTCGTTGATCAAGCCCTTGGCTTCCGCCAGTGCCTGAAATTCCTGATAGGTTATCGTTGGTACGATCAAGCCTTTTTTTTCGAAATGTTGCAAATCTGTGGAAGTTGCAAGAGCCCCCAGAGCGTTGATGCCATCGTAGGCGGTATAAGTCAGGTAGTAAATGTCCTCGATCTTTACGATGCGGGGGTCTTCCATTCCATGCAATTCGTAGTCAAATTCTGGTGAGAGTAGGGATGTTTCCCGGCGTTCTACCAGATTCATTGGCCCTTCAAATTTGCAATATCCAATACTAGAGTGGTTGCCTTTGCTGACGGCACGGTAAAATAGATGGACAAAATTGCCTTCGCGGATTGCGGCAGGATTCAATACCCCTTCGTTTTCAAATTCGAGGTCGGTTTTACTCAGAATCACTCCGTGTTTAATCACGTTTACCATGGTATTGGATTGGGAAAAGGAAAATAAGCAACAAACAGCCAAGACCACCAAATTTTTGATCTGATAGTCTCGGGCCGAATGTTGTATAAATTGGGATAAAAAGTTTGGTATACTGCGTCACCACGTTGGACTTCGGGTGACCAGGAAGTAATTTGGGGTTATTCATTTCAACCTAAAAAAGGGCCAGGTCTTGATCTTCCTAGCTTCGAAATACTGGTGCAGTGCAGCCACACCTTTTTTCTAGCTCGTCGGATCAAGACACCTGACACACTGACACTAAAACACTCTAGAACAAACAAGCCTTGGGAGCTTACTTATGACTTAGGGCTATGGCCGGTCTTGGGGTTAGGTTTGGGGACAAATACGTCAAGCTTGGGGTCTTTTTCTTTAGTCCCTTCAGACTTGTAATCAGACCCGGCTTTTGTTTTGCCTTCAGACTTATCTGCAGGCTTTTTCTTATGGTTCTTACTGCCTTTATCTTTACTCATTTTGATTTTTGTTTAGTTGGTGTGTAAATGCTGGGATCATTTCTTCTGGTAGGGTAAAGGTACGATGATGGGGTAGTGAAAATGTTACACAAATCCGGCGATAAGTTACATTATTCACAGATTTACATTTTGTTCGTTGGTCTGGCTACATTCGCCAGGGCTTCGTAAGGCATGATTAATTTTTGTTGTCAACCGCGATATAGCGAGGTTAAAAATTGGTTTGCTCATAGTATGTTGTTGTTTGGTTTTTATCACATTACAAAGGTGCGGGAATTGACAGAGTAAGGTGTTACACAATTCCAGAAGATAGTTACACGATTCACACATTTTCCAGCGCGATGCGTTTTTTAAAAGAGCGCATTTTTTTGAAATGCATTGGCGTGAGTCCAGTTAATTTTTTGAATTGGCCCGACAAATGGGCTACGCTACTGTAATTCAAGAGGTAAGAAATTTCCTTCAAGCTCAATTCATCATACAACAGCAGCTCTTTGATCCGTTCAATTTTGTGCAAAATGATGTAATGTTCAATGGTGGTGCCTTTTATTTCGGCAAACATTTTGGAAAGGTAATTGAAGTTGTAATTCAATTCTTCACTCAGGTAGTCCGAAAAATTGACCAAGAGTGGTTCAGTGCTGTAATGAATCCGCTCGATGACACTGCGTTTGATTTTTTCAATCAGGATGTTTTTTTTGTCCTCGATCAAGGCCAAGCCCGATCTCTTCAGCACTCGATCCAATTTGGTGTATTGTTCGGGGCTGAGGTTTCCCATCATTTCTATCTCCCCGTAATCTACCGCACTATATGGAATGCCTAGGTTTTCTAGTTCGGATTTCACCAGCAACTTGCAGCGGGTAGAAACCATGTATTGAATGTAAATGGTCATGCATGATTTAATTTTTAAAAATTTGTAGAGACGCACGGCCGTGCGTCTCTACAACATTGAGTGCAGCGTGAGTCAGCCATGTACTTCCACCAAACTATCCAGTAAGGTTTGGATTTTGCTGAGCCCAGCACTGATCGATAGGTATTGCTTGTTCAAGAGCGCTTGTTGTTCGGCGCCCAGGAATTCGAGATTGTTATTCAAGGTATCGTAGTAAGCATCTACTGCGACATTTTCATCGTATGCACAGGACTCGAGGAGGCTGAGGCGGTCATTTTTTGTAAAAGCTCCTTTGATGTCCGTCCAGACTTTGGAAAAGGTGTTGCTAATGCTTCCGGTGCCTTCATGTGGTTCGCCACCCATCTTGCGAATTTCGTAAATGAGTTCCCTTTTGCATTTGAGGCTGGACTGGGCCAGATGAAAAAACAGGGATTTTAAGTCTGCATCCGTGGTCTCCTTGGAGGCTGTTTCGTAACCTTCAACCCGGTTGTTGTTGATGGTGATGAGTGAATTCAACACTTCAACCGCTTTATCTTGCTTCATTTTTTTTGATTTAAAGGATGAATAAACAGCCTGCTACCATTGATCCTCCAAATGAAGCACCATCATCGGGGTATTGGTAGAAATGGCCATATTTTGAATGACACTTTTGTAGAGTAAACTTTCCCAAAAGCCACGGTGTCTGCTGACAAAAACCATCAGGTCGATCCGATGCGCTTCGCTGTATTTTTCCAACTCTTTGATGATGTCCGTACCGTACAGGGAATGCGTTTGGTAAGACAAGTTGGGGCTGATCGAGGAGAATAGGTGATTCCAGTTGATTTCATCTACGTTGCGCTCCCCCTCAAATCCGACGTTGTCGATGTGTACAAAATGGGTGGCAGCCTCAACCTGTAGGGCAAAATCAGTGGCATCTCCAATCATCCCGGCCGTCATCGATCGAAAGTTGCTGGTGTACATAATGCGCTCGATGCCCATCCAGGATGCTTCGCGGGGCACCAGCACGACCGGGCAATGCGCCTTGGTCGCTACTTTGAGGGAAGTGGAGCCGGAAATTCTGGATAAAAAATCCTGCAATCCAGTGGTTCCAATCACGATCAAATCGGTGTCTTCTTGCCCGGACAGTTCCAATAAACTATCGACTGCATTGCCCCGTAGGATTTGGGTTTTTACTTTATTTTTTGTAATGATACCCACGCCAATGTCGCTCTCCTGGATAAAAAGGTCAAAGGCTTCATCCAGTTGGGTTTCTTCAGTTCCGGCGAGGGGATCAAAATTCTCCCCTGAAGTGGGAAAAAAGTATTCCTTAACGTGCACTACGGTCAAGGTAGCCTCAAGCGCTGCCGCCAGCCCTTGGGCATATTGGAAAGCATTGCGGGCCGTGACTGAAAAATCAGTTGGAACAATGATGTTTTTAATCTTTTTCATGGCTATTTTGCTTGCTTACTGGAATCGATAACCTAGGGAAACTTGACCTACCGAGTTTTTCCCTTCGCCTAAAAGCAGTTTTGCGTTGTCTTTACTCACATTGGCAAAACCTTGATTGTAGCGAATCCCCAGTAATAGCTTGTTAAAATTGAAACTCAAACCTGCGGTGAGGCCCGCGTCTATTTTGTTGAAAGCATCGGTCATCAGTACATTGTCATTGTACGTGGTGTACTCTGGCTTAGAGATCAGATAGGAGGCAAATGGGCCTACTTGCACATCTACGGGACCTAATTTAAAAGCAACTGGAAGCAGAAAATCCACATAATCCATTTTCAGGTCTTGCCGATTCCCTAGATATTTAAAAGCTGTACCTTTAATGGAATAACTCAATTCGGGTTGGATCGACATAAAAGTGGACACAACAGGAACATCGGCAAACACACCTGCATGGAAACCAAAGCGCTCGCGGCGGTCTGGCAGTTTTTCAAAGGCTATGTTGCTGGCATTCAAACCTGCACGGACGCCAAATTTGATTTGAGCGGAGCTTGCAGCGGGAATCAACAGGATAAAGTCCAAGCCCAATATTAGGGTGATTTTTAGTTTCAAGATTTTCATAAACTTCGTTTTTGAGTGGTATAAACTTATTGCCCAGCTTCTTGCTTGGCTTCTGCCTTCATTTTTTCGTTGGCAGAAATGGCAATTTCAACCCGGCGATTTTGGGCGCGGTTTCCTTCGGTATCATTGGAAACAGCAGGCTGGCTTTCACCCATCCCCTGGATGCGCAGTCTGGAATTGCTTACCCCATTGGAGACCAAGTAATTGGACACCATGGCAGCACGATTTTCAGAGAGGGTTTGATTGAAGGCATTAGAGCCTACATTATCGGTATGCCCCACGATGAGGAGATCGGTGTCGGGATTTTCATTCAGGGTTTGGGCAAAGGTTTGTAGGGTTTGTTTGTTGGCTTCCACCAAATTGGCTTTGCCGAAGTCAAACAGGAGCTGGCTGTCAAAGGTTAGTTTGATCCCCTCTCCTACCCGCTCTACGGTCGCAGTTTTGCCCAGTTCCTCTTCTAACTTTTTGGCTTGTTTGTCCATTTTACTGCCAATCACGGCACCGACGGCACCGCCTGCAGCAGCTCCAATGATGGCACCGATGGCAGTGTTTTTACTTTTGTTGCCAATGATGGCACCGATCACCCCACCGGAGGCTGCGCCGATGACGGCACCTTTGGTGGTTTTATTCGTATTGGTCTTGGTTTTTCCAGTCGTTTGTGTTTTTTGAGCACTTTTGCAGCCCACAAAAAACACGCTTAACAACATTAGAAATAGGAGTATCTTTTTCATAACAATTCAGATTTGAGGTAGAGATGTACGGCTGTGCGTCTCTCGTCTCCGGTTTAAAGGCGCACGGCTGTACGTCCCTGGTCTCTGGTTTGAAGACGCACGACCGATCGTCTCTACAATGTTTTACACAATGTGTCAGTTCTAGATTTTGACATTCAAGGCATTTAGCAAACCAAACGCCTGCAACAACCATAGTGCTACCGCTATCACAACCACCACATTCAGGATGCTTTTGATTTTACGATCCATGGGGATGTAGTTGTTGATCAGCCAAAGCACCAAGCCCACGACAACAAGGACGATTATAATATTCAGGAGAGTCATAATGAAGATTTTGAAAGGATTCACACAAAGTTAGGGCTGCTAAGTATCTTTTGCCTTACACAATAGTTGGAATAAGTTACATCATTCACATATTTAGACCTAATGGCTCATTTAAGGTAGTAGCTTCGATGCTTGCAGTTTCCTGGCGCATGGCTTCAAAAAACGGGGTCTGCTTGTGCTCCACACAATGGGCAGCATAGAGGTACATGGCGGCGCTCCAGGTCTGCCAATCTTGCCCCATGGCCTGGCCATCCTGAGCTTTGATCCATTCATTGAATCCGTAGTCCACTTTGGCTGTGTTGACCAGTTTGATGCTTTCGGTGAGGGCCATCAGTTTTTCAGCAGCCAATTCGTATTTTTTTGCTGCAACCAAAGCGGCGATGTAAAAGCCACAGACAAATGGCCAAATGCCACCATTGTGGTAGTTGCCGGGTTGATTGAATTCAGGGTAACGCCAATTCCAATCGGGATCGCCGGGTTGAACAAAGGGGAAAAAATTGGGCGGCAAATTCAGGGCCAGCTCGCCGCGGTGTTGCATACTGGTACACTCCTCCTCGATCCAGGCGATGATCTCCAAGGCCCGCGCTGGAGAAGCAATCCCCGAAAGAATCGCCAGGCTATTGCCCAGCAGATCGAAACGTTCGCTGCCGAGGATTTTGTACGACCACAAGGCGTAGTAGGGTTTATTCGTTGACACCAGCCGATCATGGACCTGTTGGTGACAAGGCGCTTCACGAACCGCAAAGTGCCGCATTTCCTGACGCAAGTGCTCGGCTCTTTCGGGCTGCCCCAATAAGCGCAGGTAGGTGTAGACGAGGGTATTAACAAACAGCCCGTGGCCGAGTACCCACTGCTCATCGCGCCAATCACTAGTGGGTTGTTGGGCAACGAGGTAACAATCCTCAGGGCTTTGGTACTCCATCCAGGTCAGGGCCTTTTGGGTGGCTTCATGCAAAAATTCACGTTCGCCCGTCATGTTTCGAAACACTGCGACCGCGATTAAAAACAAAGGTGTAGTATCACTCGAACCACGGTCGTCGGGGTTGTGTACCATGGAGGAAATATGCCCCCGCTCGCTCTGGTTTAGGGCTAGGGCATGTAAAACTTTGCGGATGCTTTCAAACAATTGCTCATTACCCGATACGGCTATTCCCAAAATAGAAATCATCAAATCTCGAGTGTAGGGTTCAGGATAACCCCAGGCAGCCGTTCGTGGGAAACCGAAATGGGGTCCCTCAGCATTGTAAAGCAGCACTTCAAGCGCGGCTTGTTTTGCCTGTCCGATGGCTTGCCAATTGATCGTTTGCATGGTTTTTGTTTTTAGAAGCCGGTTTAATCAATGCCCAGTTTGTCCTGCATGATTTGTACAAAGCGCCGGGCAACTACGCGGTAGTCAAAATTTTCCACGACTCTCTTCCGGCCCGCTAATCCCATTTTTTTCCGCAGCTCGGCGTCGTGCATCAAGGTCAACAAGTGTTCGCTGATGTCTTTTATACTGGCCCGGTAATCAACGGTGCGCGGTTCGTCGAAGACGATGGTAGACTGCGCTTTAAAGCCCGATTCGTCACCCAGGGTGACTTCGTTCACCACAATTCGCTGGGCTACATTGGCTAAAAAAGCGGTTTCGCCATGGACTAGGGTATCCAGCATGCCCATTGCCTTGATGCCGATGACTGGTTTTTGGCAAGCTCCTGCTTCGACCTGGGGCATGCCAAAACCCTCCAATCGAGAGGGTGCTGCGTAGATGTCGCAAGCTCCAATCAAGTAGGGCATAAAATCGCGGGAAATGATATTGGTGGCGTAAGTGACGCTTTTGTCAATGCCGAGGGCCACGGCCATTTCCAAATCCGCCTGGTTTTGCACCTGGGTGCGGGGCTGAGGCCATACTTTGCAGACGTATTTCCAATCGGGTACCTGGGTATCAATGATGGCCAAGGCCTGCATGACCTCTTGCGCCCCTTTGGAGGCCGCATCTCCACCTACGGTGAGGATCATCAACTGTTCGGGCGTGATGCCCAGGGATTCACGCACCGCCAGGATTTTGGGGTCATCCCTGTCGAAAGGTTTAAAGGTATGGGTGTCGCAGCCCACTGGCAACACTTCAATGTTGTCGCCACTGATGCCATCCCGTACGTACATTTCTTTGACCCACTCCGAAGTAACCAGGATCAATGGCAATTGATTCAGGACGTCCTGGTAGTTGGCGATGTAGCCATTGGCCACCAGCCAAGGTACAGGCTGGACACCAAAGCGTTGGGGGTGAAGCACCAACTGGGGCGTGTATCCCCAATACCCCACACCAACGACGACGTCTGGCTTGAACCAATGATAATACCATTCTTTTTCTTGAGCAGACTCATAATGAACCGCATGGGCATCAACGCCCAATTCCAGCAAACCCCGGTAAAGTAGATCACCCTGGGTGGCCAGTCCACCCGGTGAAGGTGGGTATTCGTATAGCAGGAGTACTTTCATATGGAAATACATCTATTGTTGAGCCATTGTACAGCCTCTTTTGGGTCAGAAAACTGCCAAAATGATTCTGTAGCAGGGGTGGTTAGGGCTTCCCAACTGTTGGCATCAAACCCGTAGGTTTTGGTCATCAGTCGGTATTTTTTAAGCCAAATCAAGCGTGATAGTCGGTGGCAGATCGAGGCATTTTGGACTGCTTTGGGAAAATAGGCTTTAGTCCCATCCTCGAAAGCAAATAACCAAAGCGTAGTAGCTGCTATTTTGCCAGCATGCCAAAGTTCGATTACGGCCCGGCTGGTTTCTTCGTGCCGGAGGTGTTTGGTGTATTCTCCGGCGGGATGATGGGTGATGATCAAGTCAAAATGGTTGGGTGGTAAGAGCTGAAGTATTGCATGTTGAAGGTCAAAATCAGGGAGGGGTGTTTGTTCTGGCCCATCATCCAGGTCGCCCATAATTCCCTCCGCACGGAGTAAAATCAGGGTTTGTTTAAATCTGGGTGCCCGTTCCAGGTCGCTGCCTCGACAAAGGCAGACAACGAAACATTGCCAGGTGGGATGAGTAAGGATGGTTCCGCCAGCCCATAAAGTTTCATCGTCTGGGTGGGCAACGATAAGGGCGACCCGTTTTCGGGTTAGTTGGATCATGGGTAAAGGTTGTAGTCAAATTTTGGAACTAAATCCTCAATCACCAGGCTCAATCTGCGGATTCTCATCTTGATCACCACTAATAAAATTTACAATCCCATTGCCAATCGCCTGAATGGTTTCTGGATTTTTGATGATGAACAGGGTAATGCCAAATTGTAAGGAAGTAGCCAGTAGTTTTTTCAAAGGACTATCCTCCATGCCAGAAAACACCCGTTTAGATACATAACCAGCAATCAAACCAAGCGATAGATTGATGATGTCTGTACGCAAATCCTCCGCTGCGAGGGCTTCTTTAAAAGTGCTTTTGATGAGGTTGATGGGTTTGATGTTTTCGTAAGCCTGATTGGCCTGCTCCTTCAACATCTTTCCCTCCTCCGCCCGGCGGACCTCTAGTTCGAGGATAGTCTCACTCAGTGTACTTGTAGAATCTGTTTTTTGCATCACTGGTTTTATTGAAAAACTTGGTTAATCAGGGTATGGGCAATGGGGCCTTTGATCCAATGGTATAGAAAAAAATGAAACAAGAGCCCTACGACGAGGTAAAAGCCTGCCACAATAAAAAAACCGTAATAGGCTTTCCCCAGTAAATCCCCTAGCATCATTGCTACACCAATGCTCAAAAGCACCACAAACAGTAAAAGCAGCATCACTACGCCTACTTTGGCAAATAATGCAGCAATACCTTTACTAAAGGATTCCAAAGCTTTGAGTTTGGCAAGCTCAAAAGTTGTTTTGCTATAGGTTTCCAAACTTTCGAAGAGTAGTTCGACTGAGCCATTTGGTGCTTCCATGCTTGTTTGGATTTGATGTGGCACCAACAAAAGCAATAAGCACCAGTTGGTACCTATTGTGTTTTGTTGATTGGGTTTGTTTATTTAGCCTGTTTGCTGGCCAGCAAGTCATTTTCGACTTCTTCCAGTTTGACTTTGCCGTTGTGGGTCATCCGGATCACTTCCTTGTTGACAGCCTCAATTTTTTCGTTGACACTTTCCACAAACTCGTTGAATTGGTTGCTCAGGTCTTCAGCATATTGATTTCCCTGTTTAGAAATTTTCCGCCGAGTAGAAGATCCTTTATCTGGTGCATACAAAACACCAATGGCAGTACCCACTGCAACTCCAGCCATTACGCCGATTAAAACTTTACCTAAACTCATGGTTTTCGTTTTTGACTTGATTGTACAATGTTCGAAGTGGAACAATTTCTCCTTACAAAGGTGCAAGCTTTCACAAGGGAAAGCATTACACAATTCTTCACAAGAGTTACATTATTCACAGATTGATTGTTGGTAATTAGGGGTCGAAATCCAATCTGGTTCCGCCCCTAATTACCTATTGTTTGATGAGAATCAGTTTTTTATAGTTAATCTGGCGGCCATTGACAATTTTGCAATAGTAGATTCCACCACCCAGACTTTCTCCATTCCACTCGGTATTGTACTGTACATTTTTTTCAACCTCGCCAGTAAACAGCGTGGCGACTTTACTCCCTGTCGAGGTATAAATCTCTATCAGGACATGGGAATCTGACTCCGTATTTTGAAATTCAATCATTGTTTTGGCATACAGTGGGTTAGGGTATATCCTCACCTGAATGTTGCCATCCCTTTGAATCACTTGCTTCTCCACAATGGTTTTTCCGGTGTAATTAATGGGTTCGGGACAACGTGTAACCGTTTTGCTACAAAAGCTCATGCAGCCACCCGAAGTGGTGAGGGTAAGCCCATAGGTACCAGGGGCAGTCACGTTAATGCATTGGGTTTGTTCTCCAGTGCTCCACCAATAGTCAATGGCACCATCCACTGCTGCGCAGAGTTGAGTCGTTTGTCCTGGACAAAGCACTGTATTGCCCGTGATCTCACAGGTGGTTTTTTCGTTTAAAGTAATGGTTTTGCTACAAGTGTTGACACAACCTCCGACATAAGTGACCGTAACCGAATACATACCGGGTAAACGTACCTGAATACATCTGGTTTTGGCACCATTGCTCCATAAATAAGCATCCGCAAGCGCAGGGGCACAAAGCTGAGCGATACGCCCCTCGCAAATGAATGAATTGCCGGTGATCACGCAGCTGACGGCTGGACTAAGCTTAATTGTTTTGCTACAAGTGCTGATGCAGCCGCCCGGATAAGTAACGGTCACACCATACGTTCCCGCAGCATTTACGCTGATGCAATTCGTAGTCGCGCCCGTACTCCAGGCATAACCAATTGCCCCCACTGGCACACAAAGCTGGGTACTTTGTCCAACGCAGACTGTATTATAACCCGTGATGAGGCAAGTGGTTTCTTGGCTTAATTTGATTGTTTTGCTGCAAACGCGGGTGCAACCTTCTTCCTCGGTAACGGTCACGCTATAGGTGCCTACCGCATTGACGGCGATGCAATTCGTGGTCGCGCCCGTACTCCATAAATAGCTCACAGCACCGGTTGGCGCACAAAGTTGAGTGCTTTGTCCAAGGCAGATCAAGTCTTCGCCAGTAATCAAACAAATGCTTGATTGACTTCGACTGACGATTTTGCTACAAATGCTCTTACATGCTCCCACATTGGTCACGGTGACACTGTAGGTGTTCAACTCATTGACAGTGATACAATTCGTGGTCGCACCGGTATTCCATATATAGCTCTTCGCGCCCGCTGGCACACAAAGCTGAGTGCTTTGGCCAAGGCAGATCGCGTCTTGACCAGTGATCAAACAAGAAGCCAGCTGAGTGACCCTGATGGTTTTGCTACAAACACTCGTGCAGCCAGCTGCATTGGTCACGGTTACGCTGTAAGTACCAGCGTCACCTACGGTGATGCAACTCGTACTGGCACCTGTGCTCCACAAATAGCTGGTACCGCCACTGGCACAGAGTTCTGTCGATGTGCCAACACAAATCGCGTCGTTGCCTGTGATCAGGCAAACTGGCAGCGGATCAACAGCAACAAATTTACTACAAATGCTGACACAGCCACTGGCATTGGTCGCCGTAACAGTATACATTCCGGTGGTGTTGACGGTGATACAACTGGTACTGGCACCTGTGCTCCACAAATAACTAGAGCCTCCACTGGCACAAAGTTGGATCGATTGGCCCGAACAAATCGCGTCATTGCCAGCAATTGTACAAACTGGTGATGGATTAATCGCAATGGTTTTGCTACAAGTACTGATGCAGCCGCTGGCATTGGTTATTGTAACGCTGTAAGTGCCAGTGGCAGTGATGGTGATGCAACTGGTACTGGCACCGGTACTCCACAAATAGCTGGTACCGCCACTGGCACACAGTTCGCTGGATTGCCCAGCCTGGCAGATCGCGTCATTGCCCGTAATCAGACAGATGGGTAAGGGATTGACGGTAACGACTTGGCTGCAAGTGCTGCTACAGCCATTCGCATTGGTCACGGTCACGGTATACGTTCCAGCTGCAGTTACATCGATACAACTGGAAGTGGCACCCGTGCTCCACAAATAGCTGGAACCGCCGCTGGCACAGAGTTGAGTGGATTGGCCTGTGCAAATCGTGGCAATACCCGTGATTGCACAAATCGGCAGCGGGCTGTCGACCAGAATTTTGCTACAAATGTTCTCACAACCACTCGCACTGGTAACCGTTATGGAATAAGTTCCAGCCGTAGTGACAGTGATGCAGCGGGTACTTGCTCCTGTGCTCCATAAATAACTTGCCGCACCAACTGGTGCACAAAGTTCGGTGGATTGGCCGCCACAGATGACATCGCTGCCTGAAATGGTACAACTGGGCAAGGGGTTAACCACAACTACAATGTGATTGGACACTGCCGAACCACAAGCCGCATTATTGGTTACAAAGTAGTCCCCGCTCGTAGTCACTGTGATCGTTGGCGTCGTCGCACCCGTACTCCAGGTACCGCCAATATTTCCGGAAAGTACCACACTACCTCCTGCACAGAATGTAGTGGCACCAGCACTAGTAATGGTTGAGGTGCTTGGCGACGATCCATTAACTATGTTGTTGTTTAACGAAATTGCACCTCCTACAGAAAGACCTCGGCCAGTAAGTGACGCTCCTTCCAGTAAATTGATGGCTCCACCGGCCAGAACAGTACCTACAAAACTAGACCCTTCTCCCAAGTTGAATGCACCATCAATAACCCAAAAGACATTACAAAGTGATGCACTATTGGTCAGCGTCACTTTTGCAAAGGTGCTCGTTGACAAAGCTCCGCCTATTTTAAAAATAAAAATGGAACTCGGATCTCCTGCTCCGTCCAAAATCAGTTCACCGTTTAAACTTGAGGCAGCTCCGAGGCAATAAATATTCGGAGCAAGAATTTGCCCGCTACCTAAGGTTGTGCCGATCACTTCCCCACAGGTTAAAGCATTTAAGGTACCATAGGCCGTGCCCAAATCGCTAGCCGCTTGTGCAGTAATCGGATCAGCCAAACGCACAGCTCCAATCACAATTCCAGGAGGAAAGCCCGTATATGCGCCTACATTGGTGCCAATGTCGCCCTTAACTTGAGATGCTCCGTTATTGGTAAATGCTCCAGCTGCGGTGAATAGTGCAAAACTAGAGGAGGCACCTAGATTTGGTGCCTGACTGAAGGTAAGGAGTGGAATCAACAACAGTGTAATTACTGCCAATGATTTGGGTAGCAAAGTTTTCAAATTTTTCAAGTTTACAATGTGAATTATTCTTATCCCCAAAGGTGAGAGAATTAGGGACTGAAAGCATTACACTATCCAAGAGAAGAGTTATATATATCCCACTTATTTTTCTAAAGCTATACTCAAACTCGCTTCCTCGTGGTCGATTCTCTTTTCGATGTTGCGAATCAGTTCATCGGGATACTTTTTAGCTGCGCTCATTTCTTCCAAAGCTTTTCGCCGAACCTCGATCAATTCCAACAGCGCAACCCGATAAGCAAAAATGTAAGAAGGCATATCTTCTTCCACGGACAATTGTTTTTTTTGGGTTTTCTTTAAGTGTTCGTAGCGTCTTTTCAGCACCCCGAAAGCTCCGCAATTTCTCGCTCAACATGGAGAAAAGAGAAACCACCATCAACAGCACAATAATGAGCAACAAGTTATTCAACAACATACCTAGCTAAATAAAGAGAAGGCCATCTACACCTAAAATGGTAGACGGCCTCCTGGTATGGGTATTTTAATCAATTGACTTAGTTCCGGGGAATGATGTCAATGATTACAGTGCGGTTGTAAAACCTTTCTTCGGGGTAGTTATTTGCAAATGGGGACAAACTTTCGTCTTCGCCAGAGCCATAGGTTTGGAACTTTACATCACTTCGGCCTGCTTTCAGCAATCCACTTTCGAGGATGCTTTTGACATTAGTGGCCCGAGCCATGGACAGTTTTTGGTTGTAACTTTCGTCACCAATGATGTCGGTATGGCCGTGGATGATGACGGTTCCATTCTGAGGTATTTTGGGAATGACCACGTCATTGAGGTATTTTTCATAAATGGAGATGGCTTTTGATTCATTGAATTCATAAATGACGCTGAAGCGCATGCCTTCTTCATTGGTAGGTGGAGTCCATAGCGCGATGTCTACCGCGGCCTCTTTGGTGATACTTGTACCCGATTTGGTTTTCCCGGTCATTGTGACGTTGAAGTGGCCACTGGGGCGGGTACCCAGGATTGTTTTCCCAGGTAAACTTACATTTTCACGGGTGTAGGGGCCAAAAGTTTGCACCCTGTTTTTTTCATCTTTGATGTCCATTGACCAGGAATACAAAGCCTCGTTGCCGCCCATCACATAAAAAGTAACGTAGCTGTCATAAGGTGCTTCCTGAACGGCGGTGTATTCCACTGGTTTCAAAAAGACCTCGGGACCAGTTTGGAATTCCATCAGCAAAGCAGGTGAAGTACTCTCGATAGAGACCCTGCGATCGCCAGCCCGAAGCAGCTCAAGCTCCTGTGTACCACCAGGTTGTTCAGATGGAATACTGGGTTTAGTACGGCCTTCGATGCCAATTCTGGAATTGTTGATGTTGAACACGTCTGTCAAATAACGTTGAACCGATTCGGCTATCATGCGCGCATCTTCCGGGCCTTTTTCCGAAGAACCGACCAAAGTAATCGCCGTACCTGGATTTTTGCCCATCCGGTCGCCTAGGATGTTCAAAAGGTTGTAATACACCGTCATGCCGCGAGCGGAACGGCCCGACAAGTTTTTAGGGGTAAACACTTCCAATTGATCTTCTTTAAAATCTTTGACCTGATCCTTCCTGATCAACATGTAGCGATCGGGAATTTCGGTAGATCCCAAATCAAAAAACACATAGTTGCGCAAGGGAAAAGTTTCTCTCACCCGGCGTTCTACGGGGATGTTTTTGGGTGAATTCACAAAAAACTGAACTTGTGGATCCACAACGGCTACATTCGGAATAGTGGGTAGAGGCTCGTTGGTGGTATTGGTGGTAGTTGCGGGATCTTTTTTCCCGTGCCCAAATTTCAGGGCAGCACCTACCCGCAGTGTGGTGATGTTCCAGGTTTCGACCGAACGTGGCTTTTGACCAAAATAAGGTTGAAACGAAATAAAGGGGGCCAAAATGGCTTGCATCGGATACTCAGGTGCTGAAAGTGGGATGTCGAACCCTGCACCAATTTGCATTGACACCAAGGTAGGCGTCACATCGCTCAAATCTCCCTTTACATCCGGTGTTGGGGCTTGGTCGGGAAAAGCTGGATTAATCCCCAACTTGTAGGTGAAAGATTTGTCCACATTAAAAGCCATGCGGGGGCCGCCGAACAAGTAAAGATTAGAACCAAATGGAGCAACCCGCAAAGTGGGTTCTACCGTCACATAATTCAACTTGGTGGTCAAACCCGCCGGGCAATTACAAGGAGTAATCTCCTCGTTAAAAGCACTTTGCCGGCCATCGAAGCCAACTTGCAGTGAAACGCCCAAACCACTGGTTGGATGGACGTATTCGATCAAAGGTGCCAGAAAAAAACCAACACCGTCGGCATAATTAAAGGCTACTGGTGCCGTAAAGTTTGGGTTCAACATTTGGGTTGAGCCCCGGTAAAAATTAAAATTGGCACCTGCCGCTATCCCAACTCGCACTGGAGATTGAGAATAGGTACTGGTTACTTGAGCCTGTAGCAGCATGGGTACACCCAACAATATTGTGCTTAAAATCAGGCTTTTTATGCTCAGCTTTTGAGCAGACTCCGACTTGCAGAGTCTCTTTATCGTATTCATTTTCACTTGCATTTTTTTGATTTGAGGTACACTGATCTAAAGAATACCCGTTTTTTTCTACAGGATAGCCGTTCTGAAGCTCCACACAAAGTCGCTCTGTAAGGCATTGCCTTTAAGCGACTTAATTGCCGTGGTTAAGCGGGCGGTGTAACTCGTGTTGGCAAGTAAATTGCTGGAAGGTCTGAACGTTGCTGTAGTATCCGTGTAAGTGACCGTTCCAGCTACGGGGCTCAGCGTTTGCAGCAAGGTGAATGAGGAACTATTGATGGTATTGGGATCCATTCTCTCATTGAATTTCACAGTAATGCTGTTGTTGAGTGCCACATCGGTCGCACCAGCCAAAGGGTTGATGGTCGTGACGATTGGGCATAGTCCGACAATTTCTTTAAAATCATCTTTTTGGCAGCCAGTAAATAAAAAGACCGAAACTATGCCTAGAATTGTCAGCAGTTTTCTCTTTTTCAATTTCATAAACTTTAATAGTGAAAAAATTTTCACTATACAAATATCACTGATTTACAAGCCAAAAGCATTACACAATTCCTCATAAGAGTTACATCATTCACTCTTTTTTGTTGTCTTTTTTTTAAATTTCAAATCCAGTTTGACCAAGGGAGGCATGGTGTCTCCTAGTAAAAAGCCCCAGGGTTTCCAGGGTTCAATCCGGTCCAAAATTAGCTTGACCACCGCAGTTAGTGGAATCGAAAGAAACATACCTGGGATGCCCCAAAGTGCCGCCCCCGCGATCACCGCAATGATCGAGATGAGGGCATTGAGCTTGACCTTGGAACCTACTATCTTGGGAACGATGTAATTGTTGTCGATTAATTGAATCAGGGTATAAAGGGCGATGACGTACAGCACATACACCGGAGATTTGGTTACCAGCGCAATTGCTGCAAAAAGGGCCATGGCAATGATGCCACCGAGGTAGGGAATTACATTGAGCAGAGCCCCCAGGATGCCGAGCAAAATGGCGTATTCCATTCTGAGTACCAACAAACCTACGATGTTGAGCACCGCAATGATGGCAAATTCAGCAAAGAGCCCCACTAGATAACCCTGGATGATGCCTTTGGTTTCGCGCAGGATTTCGCTCACGTTGCTGTTGTGGTCTACGCCAAATAAGCGATGGGTAAACTCGATCAAATGCGGCTGGTAATACAGAATCATGAAGATGTACACCGGAGTCAAAAAAATGGAAGCAAATACTCCACTCATCGTAGTCAATGTAATGCCAATGGCGGTACTGCTGTTGTTCATCAGTTCTGCCTTTGATTTGGCAATCCAAGTGTTGATTTGTTGGATGCTAATGTCGAAAGACCCCGAGGCCCAGATGATGCCATCATTCAACAAGGATTCAAATTTATCCAACAATTGGGGCCAGGCTTGCCCCATCAAACTGGCTTGCGTGACGATTAAAAGGATCAAGGCCATGATCAGCACCAGGGCCACGATCAGTACCACAAAAATGGCAAGGGTTCGATTGACTTTTTTTCTGACCAAAAAATTGACGCCCGGGCTGATCGAGATGGCAATAATGGTAGCATAAATGAGGGGTAGGATGATGTCTTGCGCAATATAAAGGATACTGGTGAAGAGGTACAAACCGATCAAAAGCAATGAGGTCTTCGCATAAAAAGGCAACCTAATCAAGGTATTCATTTCCATTTTGAGTGGCAACTGATTAGCATAATTTTTGGTTCTAAACGAATTACGTTTACTGAGTTTTCAAACCCAGTAAACGTAGTTCCTCAAAAAAGATTAAAACAAAAAGGATAGCCCGGCATACACGGCGTAGGTCTTCACTTTGGTGCGATCAAGGAGGTAATACCCATCCGTAGAAAGGGTGCTATTGTTGTCGCTGATGTCGAACAACCCTTGAACGCCCCGGAATCCTAAACCGATCCGGGTAGTATGAGCGGAGTTGATCCCAAAATCCAGCCCTGCACCATAGGCAAATCCCAGGTCACCTTTTTTTACAGACAAAACTCCCGCCGTGTTGTCGTTGCCATTCTTTTTGGTAAAAATGTTGCTGCCAACACTGACCCCAATCTGTGGACCACCGACCAAGTTAAAGTTGACGACCTTAGACTTTCCGGTATTGAGGGAAAGCAAAAGAGGAACATTGATGTATTTCAGATTGATCTTCCGTTCTACATCAACCTCGGTGTATTTCTGACCAATGGCACTGTAAATGGCTTCTACTTGAAGGCCAACGTGATCCGTAAAATTAAAGCCCAGAATGGCACCAAAGCCATAGCCATTGGTGTAATCCCCAATTTGTCGGCCATTGCCCGGCGTGAATACTTCGAAGGATGAGAAAGTCGGCATAAAGCGCAAACCAAATTCCATTTTTTGGGCATCGAGTTTGGTAAAACTCAGTAGGAATAAGGCAATCACTGCTACTGGTGCAATTTGTTTACTTAGGATATTCATGCTCATAAATTTATGGTGAGTTTGTGCTGCAAAGGTGAGCCCTTTTTACTCAACATGTATTACACAATGGCAGTGCATAGTTACATCATTCACACATTTTCAGTGCTATTCCACTTCTCTCCCTTGCTTTGATATTCTGTGAATTATGTAACAAATTTCAGAAATTATGTAAGGCTTTTGAATTCAACACGACGCAACTTTGCAACGTGATTATTTTCTCCACACATCATTAAATGTGCCAAGATTATGAGTAACCTACTTTATACAATAGCGGTGATTTTGGTCATCGCCTGGTTGGTTGGGTTCATCGGTTTTCATGCCGGAGGCCTGATTCACGTCCTGTTGGTGATTGCGGTGATTGCAGTGATCTTAAGGGTCATCAGCGGCGACAAAGCGATATAAAGATCAATAGAATTGTTGCAATGTAAGCGACCGATATTGAGAACAGAAGGAGGGGGTTCCTAATTGAGCACTGTTTTTTGTACCCGGCTGTCTTTCATTGTGACAATTCTATTGATTAGCATTATTGATCAGCCTTCAAATTGAACACGTAACTTACTTCCTATTCTCAATTTACACGCACCATTACCAAGGATGGATGCACGGCCAGAAGCACCTGTTGAGCCAACTTAGCTCAACAGGTTTTCCTAAAAAACTGCGCTGCCTATCTACAAAAACCGTCCAACTAGTCCTTTCATCTACTCTAAGGGACGGAAATAAATAAAATCACTATTTTCACCTCTGATCTGCCCCTACCCTGTGGAGCACGACACCTTAACCAAATCAAACCATCACAAACAATGAACAAAAGTTTATTGGCTACGGCAATCCTCAGCATGATAGCCATAGCCGGATTCGCTCAGCAGAATGTCACGGCAGCCAACTACGAGCAGGCCGTCAAATTTTTAGGGGCCAATACCTCCAAACTGGTGTACAACAGCAATGTGAACCCAAATTGGCTGGCCGATGGCAAATTTTGGTATTCAACCAGCACCGCCACGGGCAACCAATTTGTGCTGATCAATCCAGCTGACGCTAGCCGGAAAACCGCCGCTGATTTGAAGTCTTTATTACCCGATGCAACCGAACGCCCCACGGGCATGGGCCGCAGAGGTGGGGGCCTGGAGGTGCTTTCGCCCGACGGAAAAAAGGCAGTCTTCATTAAAGATTGGAATTTGTGGGTAAAGGATGTGGCGACCAAACAAGAAACCCAACTCACCACCGATGGCATCAAAGATTTTGGGTATGCCACCGACAACGCTGGCTGGCGGCACAGTGAGCGGCCAGTGGTGCTTTGGTCGCCCGATTCCAAAAAAATCGCCACCTTCCAACAGGATCAGCGGCACGTCAGCGACATGTATCTGGTTTCGACCAATGTGGGTACCCCCAAACTGGAGGCTTGGAAATATCCCCTTCCGGTAGACAAAGACATCATCAAAATTCAACGGATCATCATCGAAGTGGACAACCGCAAAATCATTCGTTTGCAAATGCCGGCTGATGACCGCAGAGGTACGCTCTGTGATGACATTGCTTGCTCTGGCGCTTTTGATGACAACGAATGGAGCCCTGACGGGAGCAAACTGGCTTTCGTATCCACTACACGGGACCACAAGGAAGCAAAACTGAGCATTGCTGACGCCACAACTGGCCAGGTCAAAACCATTTTTGAAGAAAAAGTAGCCACCCAATACGAAAGCGGACAAGGGAGCGTCAACTGGCGTTTTCTCTCCGCATCCAACGAGATCCTCTGGTATTCGGAAAGGGATGACTGGGGCCACCTGTACCTCTACGACGCCAGCACTGGAAAATTGAAGCAACAAATCACCAAAGGGGATTTTGTGATCACCCGTTTGTTGAAAGTGGATGAAAAAAATCGGATGCTGTACTTTTTGGCCAATGGCCGGGAAAAAGGCCGCGATCCTTATTTCAGCCATTTTTATCGGGTGGATTTTGGGGGCAAAACTGTTCAATTATTGACTCCGGAAGATGGCAACCACAACGTTACCTTGTCACCCGATGGCAAATATTTTACCGACAATTATTCCAAACCAGATGTAGCGCCAGTGAGTGTGTTGAGAGACATGAGCGGCGCCTTGATTGCTACCTTGGAAAAAACCGACCTCTCCAAGTTGGTGGCCAGCGGTTGGAAAGCGCCCGAACCCATCACCGTAAAATCTCGGGATGGCAAGTGGGACTTGTACGGCTTGATGTTTACCCCAACTACCTTGGATAAAAACAAAAAATACCCCGTCATCAATTACATCTATCCTGGCCCTCAGGGCGGCGGTGTGGGCAGTCGTTCTTTCAGTGCGGCACGCAGCGATCATCAAGCCCTGGCGGAGTTGGGCTTTGTCGTAGTGGTGATTGATGGCACTTGCAATCCCGGTCGCTCCAAGTCTTTTCACGATGTATGTTATGGCAACATGGGCGACAACACCCTGGAAGACCAAATTTCCGGACTCAAACAATTGGCGGCCAAACATCCATTTTTGGATCTGGACCGCGTAGGCATGTGGGGGCATTCGGGTGGTGGTTATGCTACTGCTGCTGCCTTGTTCCGCTATCCAGATTTTTACAAAGTAGGCATTTCTGAGTCGGGCAACCACGAAAACCGCAATTATGAAGACGACTGGGGCGAACGCTACATCGGCCTTTTGGTCAAAGATGCCCAGGGCAAAACCAACTACGACGGCCAGGCCAATCAAAACTTTGCGGCCAACCTCAAAGGCAAACTGATGCTGGCCCATGGCGCCATGGATGACAACGTACCGCCTTACAATACTTACCTGGTGGTGGACGCTTTGATCAAGGCCAACAAGGATTTTGATCTGGTGATTTTTCCGAATGCGCGGCATGGGTATGGTGGGGATAGCTTTTACATGATGCGCAAGCGCTGGGATTATTTTGTGAAAAATTTGTTGGGGGTGGAGCCTCCGAAGGAGTTTAAGATAAAGGTGGATTGAGGTGAAAGTAGCGAGTGTGTGGCATAAAGTTTGAGCCCAGCGCGGTGGAACTTTATGTCACACATTCAAGTGCTTAATGTTTTTTAATGGTCTTGATCCAGATTTTGATTAACAAATTGAGGCACTAAAATTAGTGTTCTATTGTAACCAATACCGTCTCTGCATCCCGTCGGAAGCGGTCGTCAAGCAACATGGCATCAAACAACTTGAGCGATTTGTCCAACAACGTGGGGTCTTTGAGTGTCTTTCCCCACAATGTGGTATAAGCATTAAGGACTACTTTAAGTGGTTCGCTGTCATAATATCCAGCATATTGAATACTTGGTTTTTCGTGCTCCGCAAAATTTTCTATCAAATCAAGGCAAGCCTCAGGTTGTATTTTTGCACAAGCGATTAGGTACTCGTAAAATGGTCGTGGATTTTTTCGGGCGACAACTGTTCGCGAAAAACGCTTTAGAGTAGGCTGTAAATGCGCGAAATCTTCGGATTTAAGATGGTTAAATGCAAAATCATATGCATGAATGACGGTATCGCTCGTTTCTTCCAAAAAACGCTCGAACAGTTCAAGGCTACATAGAAGTAAATTTCCATTTTCATCACGAATATTGTGCGCGGCTACTTCAATAGCTCCTGCTTTAGCTTCATCACTTATTTCAAAAAAACGATTAAGTAAATTAAGCGCATCGCAGTGTTCAAAAACATAGGTCAAGGAAAGAATGATCCCCATGTCTTTGGCCAGTTCGGGATGTGTGAGCGCATTTTCAAAATAAGGGCGCATGCCATCAAAATTTTGCCGAGTAAAATATTGTGCGGACCAAGCTGAATGCTCCATAATCGCAGGCTCATTGTCTTGCACAAGTCGTAAAAACAAACGAAATGATCGAGCCCGGTCTAAATTAGAAAGCAAAGCAAGTCGGGGCATCATTTGGCTGCGAACCATCAGGAAGTCATGTTCGGCGATCCGTTCAAGCGTCTCAAAGATCAGGTTTTCGTGCTTTTTGAAATAATAAAAATAGGTTAGCAAATGCACCGCACTCCCCCGAATCGAATTAAGTCCTGAGCTATAAATTGATTCCGTTTTTTTATTTTGGATAGTGACTTTCAAAGAATCATCAAGTGGATCGGCATGTGTTGTTGCCATTTTAACTAAAAATTCGAGTACAGAATCGTCTTCCATTTTTTCGTTTGAAAAAACAGAACAAAGCCATACTAAGCGCTGAACCTCAAAAACATCAAAAACAGCGAGTGTAGGCAGCAGTTTTTTGAAAAGAAAAAGAAGTTGCTCTGGAGTGTATTTTGCCTCTTTCAACCCATCTAGAGCATGAATAAGGTAAGTTCTGGGTAAATCTAGATTTGAAATCAAGTCTTCAATCAGTGGAAAAAAATAGCCGGGGCGCTTTTTGACTTCCTCTGCGAATTGCCTGGCGTGTTCAAGCGAACCTCCTTTACCGGATGCTCGATCATATTCATATTTTTCATTAATTTTTGCAAAACTCTCCTTCCATTCCTCTAAGTTCATTTTGCTGTATTCTTGTTGTTCAAGAGGAGGGCCAGTCCTATAGGCTTTTACCTTTTTATTCAAATCTTCATCTTCTAAATTCGGGAACCGTTCTAACAATTCTCTAAAAATTTCTGCCACTGCCGGTATTTTGGCGATTTCATTTTCTGGCAGACATTTCAACCATTTGAGCCGAACATTACCAATCAAATCGGGTCGATTTTTTTCGTTCGCCCAATCTCTTTCATCCTCAGATTCAATTTGGGAAACAATCAGAACCATTTGCGGTTTTTGTATTTCTGGGAACTCCAAAAACGCTTCCTCCAATAACCTTCTTACCCGATATGTAAGTGTATCAGAAGCATCAACACCCTTCTTTTCAAGAAAAGTCGTTAAAAAACCTTCAATCTCAGCTATATTCTCCGAGATATTCGCCCGAAAACCTTCTACTAAAATCAATAGCTGTGTAACAGATGAACTTTCTAAATTTTCCGAAATAAACCGCAAAAAACGTGGGTGAGCTACTTTTGCTAATGCACGGCCACATTTTATCAGCAAAGGGAATAATTGGGCTTCGTTTTGGTCATCATCATCAAGATTAGTCCGATAATATGGGAAGTCATTGAATATAACATTTGCTTCAATCAGCCCGTGATCCTTATCGGATGCAAGCATACATTGCATTTGAAAATCGAGCAACAAATCGAAAGTCTGCTCAGGGTGTTTTTCTATTAAATGCTTAATTAATTCTCCCCATTCATATTCAAAATGAATGTCCCTAAAATGAGATGTTTGCGCATCAACCACCTTTTGAATAGCTTTTTTCAAGTGCCCCAATGACCAATTCAAATCAGTTTCTGCGGCGGTTTTCAAAAAATCTGAAAAGAAAACGTCGCGAATTTGATGTGAATAGGTTTCAAAAATTTTAAACGTCAAAGGATTATCCCAAACATCAATATTCCGTAGGGTATTTTGAACAAGCCAAGCTTTACTTTCTATCTCGGGTAAGTCTGCTACAAATCGGAGTAATTCATGGCGGCTTTCAGGTAAGTGTCGAACCAATAGACCGTTCAAAATTTCTAACCAACGTTCCTTTGATTCTGGACTCGCTTCAATGCCAAAGGGTGCTGCTTCAATCAAACGTTGTGGCTGTTTTTCTTCGATCAAAAACAATACCCACTCACGACTTTTAACCGAAGCAAGAAAGGCTTTGAAAAAATCAAAATTCGAAAAGATGAATTCTCGAGCGATTTGCATTTCTTCCGCGAAAGGTTTTTTCACATAACCAAGAAGCGCAAGCGCAAGCGACTTTAGGTGAAAATAAAACTCCGATCCACGTAAAATCTCCCGTAACACTCGCAAATATTCTACACGATTATCGCCCTCTCTGAGAAATTCAAGCATCATTTTTAGGCAAGCTCGAATGTGCAAATTTTGAAGGTTTTCGCGTAAATATTGCTCTACTGCTACACCACTGTTAACAAACTGTTTAGCAAATGAGAAATCGTAAAATGTTTGGTGAAAAAAAGTTAATCCTTCTTTGGTTTCCAGTATTATACCTTCGCTTTTGAGATATTCCAGTTCTTTTGAAAAACGAGCGCGGAACGTTTTAGGATTAGCTACCAAATCTTGGTTGTCATACATTTTCCGAGCAAGTTCAAAAACCAGTTGTTCGATTTTTTCAGAAACAACTGCTCTTTCCTCCAAAATTTTAATCTCGATAACTTTTTGTAACCAGAGTTCGTCATACAAATCCCGTAATACAGTGATTCTTTCAAAAGCCAAATCCGAGCGAAAAACCCGGCAAAAAACATCAAGATGCAATGGAGTTTTCAATAAGCCGATTAAATCATTAGGTAATTTTGGCAGTTCATTTGAAAGCTTTTTAAGCACACTAAGAACTTCTTCAGTGCTCAACAATCCAAGTGTAAAAGCCTTCTGTCGTCGATAAAAAGCAAACTCGTGATCGTTTTGCAGATCATATTTTCTACACGATACTACTACGCGGACGTTAGGAATTTCCGCGAGGGTTTGCACTAAGTTTGTAAAGTTTTCTAAATAAATACGTTTTGACGAAAGCGACTGAGACAATGCGTCAATCTGGTCAATTAACACTACAACGCGTTCATTTTCTTGCACTAATGCCCACACCATTTTTTCAATACCGTCTTTCAGATTTAGGATTTCTTCTAATTTTCCGGTACTTTCCACACAGTATTGGTCTGCTTTAATACCCAGAACTGGCATTTTTCGATCCTGAAGCGCCAAAAGTACATCACGAAGAACAACCGATTTTCCCGTGCCTGCATCACCCGCTAAGAGCGCGATGCCTTTTTGTTCTTTGGCCAATGGTGCATCAATCCACTCAATGAGTTGATCAGTTTCAGTGCGCTGAATGTGGGAATCGGAAACGTTTTGGAAATTGCTTTTACAATCGTATAGCCGATGAGAGGCTGCTGAAAATTTTTCCGAAAGTTTTTTTGGATCTAATTTTAAGTATGATTGTTCAGTGATTTGTTGGACTTGGGATTCGTTCAACGAATTAATTGTTTCAATCCAGCTCCATTGCACTTTGTTTTTTTCAAACAAGTATTCCTGAGGGTGTAAAAATCCTCTTCTTTTCTCCGATTCTAAATTGAAAAGGCGGCTCTTCAATTGAAAAACCTCATCGTTGGCAACTACATGGCAAACTAATTCGATACTATCTTCTAAAGGAAGTTCTTTAAGAATTTGGCGCGAGTCTTTCAAAATTCAAAACTTTATGCTACGTAATTAAAGGTCAGCGACTAAGAGATTATTTGTTTTTAGCCAAAAGCAATCACTTCACTTTCAAAATCGACCGCTGCGTCCGATAAAACCCATCCAATAAATTCTCCAGTAATTCCGGCAATGGAATATTCTGAGTATCAACCCAATTCTTAACCTCTTTATTCAAATTAATTTTTACCTCAACATAAGCTTCCTGCGTAAGAACTGGATCATAATCGATACGCTTCCACTCACCTGCAAAGTCTTCATCGTCCATTACAATGTCATCATCGTTGTAATAAACAGCCTCATCTGGGACAACGATCCCATGCTTAGCCAGTTTCATCACATCTAAGGCTTCAACTTTAATGTGGTCAAAGCTGATGGTGTAAGCTTTGATTGACTCACCCGAATCGATTTTATGTAGAGCTTCAGAAACTGAAATTTCATTCGTTGTTGTCATCTGATTTGGAGAATTTGTTAGCAAGATACTCATTCCTTTCCTCTTTGCTGGAACGTCGTGCTGAAATGATTCGAATAATCAGGTCCCTCATTGTGTAAACTACCGTTACGAAAACCTGGAAAGCTTTTCCAATGGTCACAAAACGTGTTTCGTCATTTCTTTTCACAACGTAATGAAGCCTATCTTCATCATTAAAAACGTCACTAGCATCGTCAAAAGAAATTTTATGCTTTCGCTGATTGGACTCATTTTTATTTTCGTCCCATTCAAATTTCGGCATTCCAGGTTGTTTTACTTGTAAATCTACATTTTCAAAAATTCGTTCCTTCAAAACTAAGGATTTTTAGGATTCTATCCAAGCTCTTAACAAACGGTGAGGTTGTGGAAGTTGAAGTAAGGATAGGACGCTTAGCGGATTTACACTTCTTCGACCCATATTTTTAAAAAACACGAACAGTCACCCATAGTTAGGAGTTGAAATGGAATACACTTAAACTTCTAATTATGAAAACCAAACAGCACTCCTCATTTCTCTTTATACTGCTCATCTGTTGGTGTACCACGGGGTTTGCCCAAGCCCAAAATCAAGTTTTACAAGGTCGTATCGTTGATGAAAAAACCAATGAGCCACTTCCCTTTGCTAGTGTGTATTACAACAACTCCACGACGGGATCACAAAGTGATGTAAACGGCTACTTTAGTTTGCCTTTTTTAGGGCTGAACGTCGAACTTGTGGTTTCTTACGTGGGCTACGAAACCTTGAAATATCCGATCTCCCAGCCTTTTGACGATCGGACTTTGCTGATTAAATTGTCTCCAATCGTCAAAACCATTAAGGAATTCGCCATAAGTGCCCCTCGTAGTGAAACTTGGTACAAGAATCTGGACATGTTTATCCGTCATGTAATTGGGGGCAGCCATTTTGCGGAGGATTGCGAAATTTTGAATCCAGAAGTTCTGCAATTTTTTTACGACACCACTACCTTGGTCATGAGCGCCCGTGCCAGCGATTTGCTCAAAATTGAAAACAAGGCCTTTGGTTACATGATTACCTATGCCCTGATTGAGTACCGCTACAATGTACTTAACCGCGAATTTATCATCAGTGGGTACCCTTATTTTAAACCAATGATAAGTACCCGATCTCAGCATGCACGCTGGGACAGGAACCGTCAAATGGCCTACGAAGGCTCTTTATCGCATTTTATCCGCACTTTGCATCAGGATAGCCTGGCCCGCGCGGTATTTGAAGTACGTAGCGTCAAACGTATACCCAACTTGACAAACCAGGATGAAGCAAAAATCATTGCTGCGCGCAACGCACTCAAACAAATACCTTATTATCAGGCAGTCAATAAAAACAGCCCACATCAAAGACTCCTGATGCGTGCTGAACGGGATCAGTATAATGAAAAAGTTGAGCCTGCCTTACTGCCCCTCAAGGCTTATACAAGTCGCAGCTCCGCTCAATTATCCTTGCGCTTTAAGGACTATTTAATGGTGTCTTTTGAAAAAACACACCCCTATCGACCCGAGCAAAAAGTGACAGTGCATACTTATGTACAGCTGTTAGAACCAGAGGCTAAACTGGATCGCTCTGGCATTATCTTGCAACCTGGGCACGTACACTTTGAAGGCTACTGGGCTTCCCAGCTTTTAGGTGACCTGTTGCCGTTCGACTATGTACCTTTCATTCCTTAGCGCAAAGCATAAAAACCAGGGGCGAATAGGATTAATTTGTGGAAAAAATAACAAGGGCATCTAATGAAAGCTATAATTATTTTATTGGAGCGCGTTTATCTCGAAGGAATTAAAAAACTCATTTTATTTCAATTACGTACGTCAGAAAACCTATACTAGTAGGCATGACCATTCCGCTCCAGTCAATTCCATGCAGAACAACTGGAGCGGAATGGTATAGGAAATCAGGGTTAAGACCGCGCTAATTCACGCTACAATGCGCATGAACAAGAGCCATTCTTCTTAATACCTGTCCCGGCCGCCACCGTAGCCGCCACCGCCGCCACGATTACCACCACCGCCGCCGCCGTAGCCGCCGCCACCACGATTGCCGCCGCCGCCGCCACCGTAGCCGCCACCGCCACCACGATTGCCGCCGCCGCCACCACCGTAGCCGCCACCGCCGCCGCCGCCACGATTTTCGCGGGCTTCAGCTTTTTTAGCTACAATTGTACGACCATCCAGGTCACTGTTGTCCAGGCCCTCAATGGCATTGAGTGCTTCGTCGTCATTTGGCATTTCTACAAAGCCAAAGCCTTTTGAACGCCCAGTTGATTGGTCTAAAATGACTTTCGCAGAATCAACGATTCCGTATTGCTCGAACGCTTCGCGTAAATCGTCGTCTTGCGTGTCAAAGCTTAATTTTGCAACAAAAATATTCATGCCTAAAGTTTTAAAAGTTAACAACTCAAACAAGAGTTGTGAAGAAAAGTTGGTAACGATCTGCACTATGCCGTGCCGCAAATAGGGATTAAAGTGGCGCATCCTTCTGAATACAGCCTCAACTCAATGTCTATTTGGCACGAAGATAACGCTAATTTTGTATTGCGATTGCTAACGGAAAGGAAACGACAAAAGCGGCACCCAACCATAGTTGAATGCCGCTCTTATACCGTGTATTCATTTAGGTTTAAACCATCTCACGGGAATACTTTTTCTTCCCGCCTGGCTTTTTACCTGCGTAACTATCTCCCTTTGGGGAGCCGTATTCTTTTTTTCTCGGTGGGCCCGATTTATAGCCACCGCCGCTGTTGTTGCCACGTGGGCCATTGAAGTTGCCACCGCCGTTGCCACCACGGTATTCACCACGTTGTTCACGTTGCTCACCTTCTCTTGCTGGGCGTCTTTCGCGCTCAGCGTTCAAGTTGGGGATTTCAACCGCGTTCACGTTTGGCATGGCCATTTTAACCAGGGCCATAGCCAACTGGCGGCTGTCCAAACCGTTGGTTTTGCAAAAATCGCGGGCCATGATTTCGTAAGCCTCCAGATCACCTTCGGCAATCGTTTCGGTTACTTTTTCCCACAATTTAGCTTGCTGCTGCTTCGCCAGATCCTGTACGGTAGGTACATTGCGGCGTTCGATGCGCACCTTGCTGAAATCTTCGATGTCGCGCAGGCGGTAACGGTCGTTGCGGCCAGTCACGAAACTGAAAGATTTACCCAATTTACCAGCACGACCCGTACGGCCAATGCGGTGTACATAGTATTCAGCGTCGTAAGGCAGATCATAGTTGAACACCCCGTCTACTGCGCTCACGTCGATTCCCCGAGCTGCTACATCCGTAGCCACCAGTACGTTCACCGAGCCAGCACGGAAAGCAGTCAATACCGCGTTGCGTTGGTTTTGGTTCAAGTCGCCGTGGATGGCTTTGGCACTGATGCCTAGTATGTTTAGTCCTTCCGTCAGGTCGTCAACCGTTTTTTTCATGTTGGCGAACACGATCACCCGCTGTAGATCGTAGTATTCGATCAAACGTGCAATCACGGGTTCTTTCGCTTGTACCGGAATATCGTAATAAACCTGATCAATCGAGGCGTTGGTCAATTCTTCCTTCACCACTTTGATGTGTACCGGGCTGTTTTGGAAACGGCGCGCGATGTCCATGATTGGCTTGGGCATGGTCGCAGAGAACAACACCGTTTGGCGGCTTACTGGCATTTGAGCCAGGATGCTTTCGATGTCTTCGCGGAAACCCATGTTCAACATTTCGTCGGCTTCGTCCAGTACCACCATTTCGATGGTTTCCAGGCGCAAGGTTTTGCGCTTCAAGTGATCCATCACCCGGCCAGGTGTACCAACTACAACCTGTGGGCCACTTTTCAACTCTTTCAATTGGCGCTGGATTGAATCGCCACCATATATAGTGGAGATGAACAATCCTTTTTTGTATTTGGCCAATTTGCGCAGCTCTTCAGCTACTTGTACCGCCAATTCGCGGGTAGGGCACAATACAATTGCGGCTACCTCACGAGAGCTACAATCGATGGATTCCAACAGCGGAATACCAAATGCTGCCGTTTTACCCGTACCCGTTTGGGCTTGACCAATCAGGTCTTTGCCATTGAGCAAGTGAGGAATGGCTTCAGATTGGATAGGCGTTGCCGTAGCAAAGCCCATGTCAGTGATCGCGCTTTGCACTTCCTGGCTCAGTGCCAGTTCAGAAAAATTCAATTGTTTCATTAAGTTGTGTTACTGTCTGGGGGCGCACTATCCGTAATGCTCTAAGTTGTCGCGCGACCCATTGACATATTTATGCCTGTTGAATTTGCAGGCTATTGGTAGGCTAATTGTACAGGAGACAAAAAGTTACACGTAAGCCCTAAGGCGGTGCAAAAGTACAATTGTTTTTTGATTTTCAAATTTATTTTTTATTTTTTTAAGCTTAACCTAAAGATGAGCACAAATTTCTCCTTTTGATTTGCCGTCAAAAAAGACTTGAATCTGAGCTTTTATTTCGTTTCTGTTCCTCATTTTTCACTACTTATTTACCCTTCCCAAAAAAAAATCGTATCTTTGCCTACCATTTTTTTTTGCTCAAAAAGCATTTTTTAAAATCACATTTTGCATGCCTCTAGATCAGCGCATAATTCCCGTAAACATTGAAGACGAAATGAAGTCTGCCTACATCGATTATTCGATGTCGGTGATCGTTTCACGTGCTTTGCCAGATGTTCGGGATGGCCTTAAACCCGTGCAACGCCGGGTCATGTACGGGATGTCCGATTTGGGCGTCACCTACAACAAAGCGCACAAAAAATCAGCCCGTATTGTCGGGGAAGTACTCGGTAAGTACCACCCCCACGGTGACACTTCCGTGTACGATACCATGGTGCGGATGGCCCAGGATTGGTCCTTGCGTTACCCTTTGATCGATCCCCAGGGGAACTTCGGCAACATTGACGGTGATGGCCCTGCGGCCATGCGTTACACCGAAGCCCGGATGCGGAAGATCACCGATGAAATGTTGGCGGACATTGACAAGGACACGGTAGATTTTGCCAACAACTTCGACGATACCCTGAAGGAACCCACCGTCATGCCGACCCGTTTTCCCAATCTTTTGGTGAACGGCGCTACGGGTATTGCGGTCGGGATGGCCACCAACATGATGCCCCACAACCTCAGCGAAGTCATTGATGGGGTCATTGCCACCATTGACGACCCGGAGATCACCATTGATGATTTGATGAAGCACATCCTGGCGCCTGATTTTCCCACAGGTGGCATCATCTACGGCATGTCGGGCATTCGCGATGGCTTCCGCACTGGACGTGGTCGGGTCGTTTTGCGCGGTAAGGTGGAGATTGAAACCACCCGGACTGGCAAGGAAATCATCATCATTACCGAAGTACCTTATCAAGTCAATATTTCTACACTGGAGGAAAAAATTGCCGAACTGGTCAATGAGAAAAAGATCGACGGCATTTCCGCCATCTCCAATGAATCCAACCGCGAGGGGATTCGGGTCGTAGTGGAAGTAAAACGTGACGCCATCGCCAAGGTGGTGCTCAGCCAGTTGTACAAATACACCCCGCTGCAAAGCTCTTATGGCATCAACAACGTGGCATTGGTGGATGGGCGTCCGTATACGCTCAACATCAAGGACATGATTGAGGAGTTCATCAAGTTCCGCTTGCAAGTGGTGATTCGCCGTACGCGTTTCGATTTGCGCAAAGCGGAAGAACGTGCCCATATCCTGGAAGGTTTGTTGATCGCACTGGATCACCTGGATGCAGTCATCGCCCTGATTCGGGCATCGCGCACCGTGGATGAAGCACGAGATGGATTGATGAGCAATTTTGGGCTCTCCGAAATTCAAGCCAAGGCCATTCTGGACATGCGTTTGCAACGCCTGACTGGACTGGAACGCGACAAAGTGCGCAACGAATACGATGAGATCAAAAAATTGATTGACTACCTGAACTCGATTTTGGACAGCGACGAATTGCGTCGTTCGATCATCAAAGAGGAATTGACTGAAATCAAAGCCAACTTTGGTGATGCCCGCCGCACAGTTATTGAAGCTGCCGACGGCGAAATCAACATGGAGGACATGATCAAGGAAGAAGAAGTGGTGATCACCATTTCCCACCTTGGTTACATCAAACGGACACCCGTCTCCGAATTCCGGCAGCAAAGCCGTGGCGGACGAGGCTCCCGAGGCAGTAAGACCCGCGATACCGACTTCATCGAACACATGTTTGTCACCAATACCCACCACTACTTGCTGTTGTTTACCTCCGCAGGGCGTTGTTATTGGTTGAAAGGATACGAGATACCCGAAGCTGCCAAAACGGCTACGGGCCGAGCCATTCAAAATATTTTGGCCATCCCGAAAGAAGATAAAGTCAAAGCTTTCATCGTCATCGAAAGTTTGGTCAACAGGGAGTTCGTGGACAACCACTTCATCATGTTCTGTACCCAACAAGGGGTGATCAAAAAAACGCCGGTAGAAGCTTTCTCCCGCCCACGCGCCGGAGGCATCAATGCGATTACCATCAATGAAGATGACCAATTGCTGGAAGCTCGCTTGACCAGTGGCAGCCACGAAGTATTCCTGGCCAGCCGCCGGGGTTATGCCGTGCGCTTCAACGAATCTGCCGTACGCTCCATGGGCCGTAGTGCTGCTGGGGTACGTGGTATGACCTTATCCGAAGAAAATGGCGACGCAGTAGTCGGCATGGTTTGTATTGCGCCCGATGACAAGGAATCGACGATTCTGGTGGTATCCGAAAAAGGCAATGGCAAACGTTCAGAAGTAGAGGAATACCGCCTGACCAACCGCGGTGGCAAAGGGGTTAAAACCATGCAGGTAACCGATAAAACGGGCGTACTGGTGGCCATCAAATCGGTAAAAGACGACGATGACCTCATGATCACCAATCGCTCGGGCATCATTATCCGTATGGCTGTAAACGAAATGCGGGTAATGGGCCGCGCCACTCAAGGCGTTCGGGTCATCCGTTTGGACGACGACGACGACATCGCTGACGTAACCGTAGTCAAACATGAAGCCGTTGAAGAGGGCGAAGACGGAGGGGAAATCGTTGATGCCGTTGTAACGGAGTAAGGCTTGGGTTTGGGTTTAAGCTTAAGTTTTTGTTAAAACTCCCTACATTAGCTCAATCAATCGTTCCTTCGGGGACATTATGCGTCATAACATTGACTTTATTCAATCAAAACCATCTTTAACATGAAAAAACAGTTTTTCCTGGCTCTGTCATTCTTACTGGTCCTCACTATTACAGTAAATGCGCAGGACTATAAAGATGCTAAAAAAGCTTACAATACTTTCACGCTGGATGCTTTTAACAACAAGCCCAAACTGAAAGAAGCCAAAGAAGCCATCGACAAAGCAATGGGTGTTGCCGAAAACCAGGCCATTTTGGATGCCTGGTTAACCAAAGGCAAAATTTACAATGAAATTGCTTCCCAAGTACTTCAAATCAAATCTACTGGTTTGGGTAAATTGGAAGAACTGCCTCAGGCAGAAGCTCCAGCCATTGAGGCTTACACTGCTTATTCCAAGGCGCTGCCATTGGTGACCAAAAAATTTGAAACCAAAGACATCCTGACTGGCTTGCAAGCTGTGCAGGGCAATTTGGACAACTTCGGTCGTACGGCTTTTGAAGATCAAAAGTACCAACTGGCTTACGACAACTTCAACCTCCTGCTGGCCTCTCACGAGGACCTGAAAAAGAATGCGACCAAAAGTATTCTGGACACCGAAGAGTCTTACCAGTACGCCGTTTTCCTAGCCGCCACTGCTGCACTGCTGGCGGAGAAAAACGACGTAGCCAAGCCATTGTTGGAGAAATTGTACGCGGCCAAATACGACAAAGCGGCCATCTACGAAAGTTTGTACACGCTGAACGCCGCAAGTGACGTGAATGCCGCCTACAAATACCTTGATGAGGGTCGCCAACGTTACCCAGATGAAATCAGCCTGCTTTTTGCCGACATCAACCACCACCTGAAATTGGGTAAACTGGATGTGCTGATCGGCAAGTTGAAAGCAGCCATTGCCAAAGAGCCAAACAACGTTTCTTTGTACACCGTTTTGGGCAGTGTTTACGACAACTTGTACCAAAAAATGGATGCTACTGGCGATAAAGTTAAAAGTGAAGAATACTTCAACGCTGCATTGGATTATTACAACCAAGCTTTAGCTAAAGAGCCTAAAAACGTTGATGCCGTATACAGTGTTGGCGCATTGTACTACAACAAAGCTGCGGTAACCACCCAAAAAATGAACACTTTGGAAAACGATTATTCCAAAGAGGGTTTGAAGAAATACAAGGAAATGAAAGACGAAGTGTTCGCACAATTTGAAAAGGCCCTGCCTTTCTTCAAACGCGCCGAATCACTGGATCCTAATGATACCAACACTTTGATCGCTTTGAAAGAGATCCACGCCAAGAAAAACGACTTGGAAGCTTCCAAAGAGTTCAAGCGCCGCCTGGATGTGATTCAGGGTGGTGGTAAGAATGAAAAGGCTTACTATCAGCAGTAAATAAATATTGGTGATCAATATTGGAATCGGAATCCCGCGTTTGGTATGCAGGGTTCCGATTTTTTATTTCCGTTCCTAATGCACGATCACTTTTCTAGAAATCGCCCCCTTCTCCCCTCTCAGCCACAAATGGTACAGGCCCACGGGGAGCAAATTGGGTTTGATCAAATAATCATTACTCCCGATATTGGTCTGGATTTTTTGTTGATGCACCACCTCGCCCAAGGCATTGACCAAAACGGCATTCAAGGCCATGTTTTCATCAGCTTCAAACCGCAAACGAATGGGTTCACCCGGCTGAATAGGATTGGGAAACAGGGCAAGTTCATGTACTGTTTCCAACAAAGGCAAAGCAGTAGTTGATTGATTGATGGTAAACGAACGCGAAGTAGAATAAGACTTGCAGGCGAACATGGCATTGAAAGGCCGAATCCGCCAGTAATAAGGCCGGGTGCTGCTCAAATTGGCCACCTCTACTGACGTATCGCGGGTAATTCCCCGATACACCACCGTGCCAAAATTTGCCAATAAACTCACTTCAAGCAAATATCCACTGGCATTTTCGGCATGGTTCCACTGAAACATGATTCTGCGGTTGTAAGAACTTACGACCACTTTATTGCCGGGAAACTTCAGGATGTCTCCAACCGGTTCAATGCTGCTACAGGGCGCAGTGGGCATGAAATGATGTGGTAAGGCCTCCCCCAGGTAACTGTGCATGGCTCCTACCTGACTGGGAGAAAAGCGATTGGCGCAAACGCCCAAGGAATAAGACATGATCAAAGAGCCATCCGAACAGAAATAATTCCCATCGGGATCCATTTGTTTGATGACGCTAATGCCCTTGCTGTCACATTCCCAACGACCCGATAAATAATCGGATGGCGTATCACAAAAACCATCTCCGGCCAAGCTACAGTTCCTACCGTTGGCCATTTCCACTTCAATCCCCATATTGGTTTCATGTGGAGCAGGTTTTGAAGGGTCTACATTTTCCATTTCCCAGCCATAGAAAGTGTGCGGCAAGGACAAATAATGGCCCATTTCGTGAGCCCAATTGGCGTCTCTGCCATTGGTACAATCATTACTGAGTACCACGGCCATACTTTTTCCGCCGGGCATGTAGTTGTATCCGCAGGCGTCCATGGGGTCGCGTACAAAGTATACGTTTACCGTTTCGGGTACGTTGTAGCGGGAAAACAAATTGGGAATTTGTGGAAAAGTGGTTTTATCGTGGTCAAAGAGAATGCTGTTGTTGATGTATTTTACATCTCCTTTGACAAAAAATTGCAGGCCGGTGGCCGCGTACTTTTCATTGAGTGCACACAAAGCATCCAAAATAACATTGGCACCGATGTACTCTTTGCCTTCATCAGTACCAACTACGTGGATCGTCATGGCGATGTATTTGTTCTCGTCGGAGCGCAATTCGGGCGTCCGCTGTCGCTTCTGAAACTCGGTCAACCAGCTCGATTTGATTGCAGGTGTGGCACAAGGGATGAGTGGTTGGGCCTGTAAAAACAGCCATCCTAACAGCAGAAAACAAAATAATAACGTATGGCGTACAAAACGCATACAGGGGGTGTTAAGTGGTGATGTAAACTAGTGTCTCTCTAAAAGCTCTTAAAACTCAGTGTGAAATTAGTAATAATCAGTCGAATTTGAAAGTTTTGCAAAAATTCAGTAAATCTTTTGTCCGCAGCCAAACATTGCAGAAATAATTTCCTAATATTGCGAGGTTTCCTCAAAGGGCGGTTTAATTGGGCTTTTCTGACCATTTCAACAGCACTTTACACCCTCAAATCAGTCAATTTTAACTTTCATAAAAGAACATAAAATGAGCAAAGTAACCGTTGTTGGCGCTGGTAACGTAGGAGCTACCGTAGCCAACGTTTTGGCACACCGGGACATTGTTAAAGAAATCGTATTGTTGGACATCCAGGGCAATATGGCCAAAGGCAAAGCTCTGGATACCTGGCAACAAGCACCCATCGATTATTACAGCACTCGCCTGCGTGGAACCGATAATTATGCAGATACTGCTGGTTCCGACATCGTGGTGATCACTGCTGGCGTACCCCGCAAACCTGGGATGAGCCGCGATGATTTGATTTCTACCAACGCAAAAATCGTCAACAGTGTTACCCGCTCCATCCTTGAGCACACCAAAGATCCGATCATCATTGTGGTATCCAACCCACTGGATGTAATGACGTATGCTGCTTTCAAAACAGCTGGTTTGCCCGCTACCAAAGTGTTTGGTATGGCTGGTATTTTGGATACAGCGCGTTACCGTGCTTTTTTGGCGGAAGCCTTGGATGTATCGCCTAAAGACATCCAGGCTGTACTGATGGGTGGTCACGGCGACACTATGGTTCCACTGCCTCGTTATACCACTGTGGCTGGTATCCCTGTCACCGAATTGATCGATGCGGATCAACTCAACGCCATTGTTGAACGCACCAAATCTGGTGGTGGTGAATTGGTCAACCTGATGGGTACTTCTGCATGGTACGCTCCAGGTGCTGCTGCGGCACAAATGGTAGAAGCCATCCTGAAAGATGAAAACCGCATCTTCCCTTGCTGCGTAAATTTGAGCGGCCAATATGGCTTGAAAGATACTTTCGTTGGTATTCCCGTCAAATTGGGTAAATCCGGTATCACCGAGATGATCGAATTGAAGCTGAATGCCGATGAAATGAAGTTGTTGCACGATTCTTCCTTGGCCGTGAAGTCGGTGATGGACGTGTACGACAACATGGGATTATAGCGATCAGCAATGAGCCATCAGCCATCAGCTTGGTGCGAACCCACTTCATTGCTGATAGCTGATGGCTCATAGCTGCTGAACCTTTTCCCCTCTCCTTTGTTACCTTTCTAAATTCTGTTTTATGCTTTCTGTTGAAATGCAAGGAGAGGTCCTCGATCAAATGATCACCAATACTGGAGACAGCTTGCGCAAAGCAGCTGCAAAAGCTCCGATTTTGCTCGTCTTTTTGCGCCATTTCGGCTGTGTATTTTGCCGGGAAGCCCTCTCCGATATCTCCAAACGCCGCAAGGAAATTGAGTCAACCGGAACCAGAATTGTCTTTGTGCACATGACGGATCAGGACATCGCTGAGCGTTATTTTTCCCGCTACAATTTAGAAGATGCCATTCACATCAGCGATCCAGAGTGTACTTTTTACCGCGCCTTTGGTTTGATGAAAGGCAATTTCAACCAACTTTTTGGCTTACATTCCTGGATTCGGGGTTTTTCCGCAGCAGTGGTTGCTGGCCACGGTGCAGGGCCTCAGTTGGGGGATGGTTTTCAGATGCCCGGGGTTTTTGTCATTCAAAATAGCGAAATTCGCGAAAGTTTTATCCACAGCCTTTCTTCCGACCGCCCCGACTACGAGGAGTTGCTCAAGTGTTGCGTGTTGGATTAAATCAGTCCCTTTCCAAATTTTTCTTATCTTCGATAAACCGAATACCCCTGCTTTGGTGTTCAAGTTACTTTAGCATTTGTTTAAGCTATTCTGCTCAAAATTTTCACAACCCGGAGTCCCATGATTGGATGGAAATTTGGTGAATATCAACCCGGCGAAGAAGGAGGTACCCCCTTCGATAGGCTGCTCAAAATATTTCAGGAATTGTTGCTGCACACATCTGGTGACGTCAATGAAGCCATGTCCTGGTTGACGGAACTAGACAAGGAATACAAGCTGACGGATGAAAACTACGGCATTGCCGACTTTTTTCAAGACCTGATTGACAAAGGGTACCTGCGCCAACCCGACCAGCAACAAGGTGGGTTCACCATTGCGGCCAAAATGGAAATTGCCCTGCGGCAAAAAGCCCTGGAAGACGTTTTTGGCAACATCAAAAAAGCCAAACAAGGCAACCACAGCACCAAATCTGAAGGCCGTGGCGACGAACTTACCGCCGAGCTCCGCCCCTACGAATTTGGAGACCAACTGGACAAACTGGCCATCTCCGAATCGCTCCGCAATGCCCAGATCAACCACGGCATTGAAGAGTTCAAGCTGACCCACGAAGACCTGGAGGTACACGAAACCTTCTACCAAAGCCAAACCAGTACCGTACTGATGATCGACATTTCACACTCGATGATCCTGTACGGTGAAGACCGCATCACACCCGCCAAACGGGTGGCCATGGCGCTTTCGGAATTCATCACCACCCGTTACCCCAAAGACACCCTGGACATCATCGTATTTGGCGACGATGCCTGGCAAATCGAAATCAAGGATCTCCCCTACTTACAAGTGGGGCCTTATCATACCAATACCGTTGCCGGTCTGGAACTGGCGATGGACATCCTACGCCGCCGCCGCAATCCCAACAAGCAGATCTTCATGATCACAGATGGGAAACCAACTTGTATCAAAAAAGGGAAAAAATACTACAAGAACAGCTTTGGAATCGACCGCAAAATTCTGACGCGTACGCTGAACCTGGCGCAAAGTTGCCGCAAGTTGAGCATTCCGATCACTACTTTTATGATTGCGCGGGATCCTTACCTGGTCAAATTTGTGGATTCGTTCACGCGGGCGAACAACGGTAAGGCTTTTTACAGCAGCCTGGATGGCTTGGGCGAGTTTGTGTTCCGGGATTACAAGACGAATAAGTCGAAGCGATCACGCTAAGAGCATCACCAAAGCGACATTATTATTATTATCACAAAGAAAAAAAAGAGGGCACAAAGGACACGGAGTTAGATGTTGACGACTCTTTGTGTCCTTTGTGTCCTCTTTTTTTCTCTCTGTGATAATAAAAAAAGAATAGTGTAACTACACGTTGAAACGGAAGTGCATGATATCACCGTCGGTAACCACGTATTCCTTTCCTTCCACGCCCATTTTCCCCACTTCTTTCACCGCAGATTCAGAGCCGTATTTGATGTAATCGTCGTATTTGATTACTTCCGCGCGAATAAAACCTTTTTCGAAGTCGGTATGGATCACGCCTGCTGCACCCGGTGCTTTGGTACCCTTACGGATCGTCCAGGCTCGTACCTCTTTTTCACCAGCGGTGAAGTAGGTGATCAGATCAAGTAACTTATACGCCGCGTGAATCAACACATTTACGCCAGGTTCTTGCAGGCCCAAGTCGGCCAAAAACTCCAAACGCTCCTCGTAACTCTCCAATTCGGCGATGTCTGCTTCGATGGCCGCGCTGATCAGGATGACCTCGGCAGGTTCGGCAGCAACTGCTTTTTTGAAGGCTTCGGAGTGCGCGTTACCACTGATCACCGAAGCTTCGTCTACGTTGCACACGTAAAGAATGGGCTTGCCAGTGAGCAGCATCATGTCTTTCAGGATAGCCTGGCCTTCATCGTCCAAATCACAGGAACGTGCTGGTTTAGCGTCTTGCAGGTGCGCCAAGATTTTGTCGACGTGGTCAACCACGCGCAACTCTTCCTTACCGCCACTTTTAGCCGCTTTCTTGGCTTTGTCGAGGCGTTTTTCGGCCGTATCGATGTCTTTCAGGATCAATTCGGTATCAATCACCTCTTTGTCACGCACGGGATTCACATTGCCATCCACGTGCACCACATTGCCATCTTCAAAACAGCGCACCACGTGAATGATCGCGTCCACTTCCCGGATGTTACCCAGAAACTGGTTGCCCAAGCCTTCACCCTTGCTGGCCCCCTTGATCAAACCGGCGATGTCGACAATTTCTACGGTGGTAGGCACCACAGAACGCGGACCGATGAGTTCCACCAACTTGTCCATCCGGCGGTCAGGCACAGTGATCATGCCCACGTTGGGCTCCTTAGTGGCGAAAGGATAATTGGCCGCCAGTGCCTTGGCATTGGTCAACGCATTAAAAAGGGTAGATTTTCCTACGTTGGGTAAACCAACAATTCCACATTTTAGTGCCATATTGCGAGAAAGTTCGAAAGTTCGAAAGTCAAAGGGTTCCGGAGTTCCAGGGTTCCCAGGTTCCCCTCCCTTTAAAAACGCGGCAAAGATAAACTTTACGATG
>JAIYAV010000299.1 GCA_027488855.1 Saprospiraceae bacterium | reverse complement strand
TCACAACATGGCAGCCTTCGACTGTGTTTGGTAGCTCCAACTCAATGTTTTTGATGCCCTAAGATAATTTCTTTTTTCATTTTTAGCAACCGCCGCAGGCGGCTGCTAAATAGTTACCAAAAAGCTTATTGTATTCGAAGGCAAAACTTCCGCCCCGATAATTGAGTAACCACCAGGCTTCCACTCCGTTTTTCAATACCCAATAGGTAACTCCATAAGCCTTCAGGTGGTCCTTTTGTTTGTCGGGGTCCATTGGCAGCAGGATATAAGCTGCTTTTAGCTGCCCAACAACAGCAGCGATCAGCACCATCATCAATAAACCTTTCTTAATCATCACCAGTTTATTTAGATTTGTTCATTGGAAAAACAGGGAAAAGTCGGATCGTTTCGTGGAGTAATGGAGCGGTTTAACTTCCATTCCTCCAAGTTAAACTTTTTTAACCAAAAACAATACCATGGCCTCCGATCAAACATTCGTTGACTTCATTGTAGACCAAATCGAAAATGCTGGAGAAATCAGCGCCAAAAAGATGTTTGGAGAATACGCGCTGTATTCCGGGGAAAAAATGTTTGCCTTGATTTGTGACGACAAGTTGTTCATCAAGCCCACCCAGGCGGGACGTACTTTTATAGGAGATGTGGTGGAGGCTCCTCCATATCCCGGGGCAAAATCGAGCTTTTTGATCGAAGAAAAGGTGGAGGATAGGGGTTGGTTAAGTGAATTGGTAAGGATTTCGGTGGCAGAGTTGCCTCTACCTAAGCCAAAGAAGAAGAAATAACGTATATTTGCTGATGATAACCATCTTAATTACAACGGTGCAAGCAATGCATAAATATTCCGAATTTGCTATAGAATTTCTTAGGTCAGGCGTGACATCTGAAAGATATGTTGAAACTCATCAGGTTCCAAAGTACACGTTTGAAGAAAGGGAGGTTATTTTGAAAGAAATAAAATCGTTTTCGTATGAAATCGAAGAAGAAAGAAGAACAGTATTAAAAAAGGAATTAGCTATTTTAAGTCAAAGAAACAACAGACACATTTCATCTGCTACTGGCTTAGTTGAGGCAAATGAATTCTTCTTGAGTGAGGAAGAATTAAAAACCCTAAGTGCCGCAATTGTTTTACTTAACTCTCTATCATTACATACCAATAAAGAAAGAGATCTAAACTTAGAAGAATACAAAAAGTATTTAAATAGTTTCTTGTCCTCTGAGTTGTCAGTGAAAGAATATTTTGATCAATATGGAGTGCCACCCCATATTGATGCCTTACAAACAATGAATATAAAAATCATATTTAAAAAAGAATTTAATGCTATTAATCAAAATAGGTTATTAAAAATTTGGGAAGAGCAAGAAGACAATAGAAAAATATATGATCTTAAAGATAAGGATGTAAAAAACAAAAAGATGTCTAGCTTTTTAAATCTTTTACCGCAAAAGCCAATAAAGAAATTATCACCTTTTTTTCATTTCGGAGTTAAACAAAGAGCTTTTGTACATACTGATTGTCAATTCATTTTACTTAGAAATGATAAAGGGATTTACCTCGATTACCCTAAAGAAGAATGGCTAAAAGAAAATGACCATAGTCCTGACTATCGAATTATAATAATCCGCACAAAGGAAAAAGGTAAATCTGCAGACAAGAACCATTCACTTGTTGTATTGTGTATCTTAGGTTTGTTTGAAGTTATAGTAGCAGGGGACTTACAACAAAAAGATGCAATTTTTTATGTAGAAACTCAAAAGCAATTCTCAAATTGGTTAGGTAAATTATCGGTGAGTGAGTTTGAAGATGCAATTGAGGAAGCTCAAATCAATTTAGCAGTTAGCGTAGCAGAAGAAAAAATATATGAATACCAAAAAGAAGAACTTGAAAAAAAACAAAATACTGATTAAAGGCATAAAAAAACAAAAAAACACGAAAAAAAAAAAAAAAAAATGGTGATAAAACATATTACAAGTGCTAGGCAAATCACCTAAAATTATTAAAAAAAAGAATGCAATAAATTGCAAATCAACATCTTGCACTCTTTTACAAGTGGAGGCAGCGAGAATCGAACTCGCGTCCAGAGAAAGCACTAATTAGCCTTCTACATGCTTAGTTGCTTATTTTGGTCTCAGCACAAGGGTAGGTCCAGCAACGCACCAGTCTTGTACCCAGCCCTGAATCTCAAACAATGATGCGGGCCACGCCATTATTCCAGCCTAGCATTGGTGATGTACGGGTGCGGGCTGGTTAGGCATAGGCCGAGGAAGTTAATTACCCAATTTAAATTAATTTGAAGAACAACTTTGAACCATGTGATAAAGTAGGTAAATAGGGACTGAAAATCGAGCGAGCATTAAGAAACAGTATTTTAAAAAATTAAAAAGAGGAGAAGGCTCAAAACTATAGTGGGTAAAACCATTATCTTTATTTGACGAGCCTGAAGGTATCCTTGACATACAATTCATTTTGATGTGAATAATTATACAAACATATCAAAATTATTCAAAAATAAAAATCAGGAGAAGATTAACTGTATGGAAAATAACAGCCGGGAACCCCGTAAATACTGGGTTTTCCCGGCTTTAGTGGAGGCGGCGAGAGTCGAACTCGCGTCCAGAGAAAGCACTAATTAGCCTTCTACATGCTTAGTTGCTTATTTTGGTCTCAGCACAAGGGTAGGTCCAGCAACGCACCAGTCTTGTACCCAGCCCGTAATCTTAAACAATGACGCGGGCCGCATCATTGTTCCAGCCTAGCGTTGGTTGATGTACGGGTGCGGGCCGGTTAGGCAAAGGCCGAAGCTCCGTGGAGCCGTGCACCGTCGTACAATGACTTTCTAATTCCTAGAATTAGGCAGCCATGGCGTAGTTAGATTCGCCATTTATGGTTTAATGATTATTTTTTATACGGAGTAAACCATCATTCTCCGGCATGCTTACAAATCAGTCGACTATCCTGTCGATACCATTACGCCCCCATTTTCAAAGATCATTGGATTGAGTTCGACACTTCGACTACGCTCAGTGACCGAACTCAATTCAGCACAATAACCCGTCAAAGGTATTAAAAGTTCCAGTAGTCGCCAATAAAAAATTGCGTGATCTCCAACAAGGGCGATCACGCAATGGTAAATCGGTCACAAAGACCTCTTGGTGTGTTTTCTCATAGTAATGTTCTCCAGCTCGGTTGCGGAGATTAAAGCATGGGATTATGCAAAGTTGCCTTTTTAAGGCCTTCTGTTCTTGGGATATTTGTCAGCAGTTGGTCGTTTCTTCGTGCTTTATACTCTTTCAGACGGGCTACTATTGAAAAGTCACTTATACGCGAAAAAAAAATTTAAAAATATTTCAACAGCTATTACAAGCGGGTATTGACCACGTTGTTGTACAAAGCCCCAAAAGTATAGCGCACCCCAAAATTGACGTTGGAATTGTAGGCTGTGGCCAATTGTTTTTGGCCCAGTAAAATGTCCTCTAAAGTAGTATTTCCGCGGGGCAAGGTGATTTGGTCATTCACGATGCGGAAGGTGCCGCCCATGTTTAAGGTCATGCCTTTAAAAACCCGCACCCCTACCCTGCCGTTGATGGACAAGTGGTTGCGCGACCAATCATTCAAAAAACAGCTGCCTTGCATAACCATGTTGACATCGCCCCATTCCCGACGCAAGCGCAGATTGACATCCATAAAGTGGCTGTAAATTTTATCTTCCATTTTGAGGAAAATGGTCTCTTCAAAATACCGATTAGACAACCGGCCAATGTGGTAGGCTACCGTAAACTCACGGGTGACCACTTCTGAATAGGGCAAAAAGCTATACTCTACCGCTGGCGCAATCCACATGCCCAGTTTTACATTATTATAGGTATTGGAATAAATGTTGTTAAAAACGCCCACTGACCAATGTTTGCCCAAACTTTTCACGATCTTCCCGTTGTAGCCATTTTGTCGGCGATAGGAACGGATTTCTTCTTCTTCAGTACGCACTACCCGTTCCTGAAAATAAAAACTAGGTTCAATGCGGATCCGCCATTCCGGGCTAAGGTGCTCGGCATAAAGGCCATAACGCAAATCAAAAGTGCTGCGCAGGGATTCTTTGTCCAAGTTGAAATTGGCATAGGTTTCAAAAAGCCAGGAGTCCATCAGTTTTTTGCTTTTGCCAACTGGGATGGTTTGTTTGGGTGCTTCGGCTTTTTTTACTGCAAAATTTAAAGTTGGAGCCATGGGAGTTTGGGCAACAAAGGGAACCAATCCAAGTTTGAGGGTACGCACCAAACCCTGTTGTTTTTCCAGGTCGGTCATGGTGGGTTCTGCCTGGAACTTCAGCGTGAATTTGTCCCCATCAAAGCCCTCTTTTCCCAAAAATTCCAACTGGTGCACAGCGCCACTTCCTCCGGTAGTTTGGGTGCTGACCAAAATATGGACCTGGGCGCGCAGTGGATCATTGGCGTAATTGACAAAATTGATTTCATTCTTGACGTAGTTGAGGTCACAGCCTGGACAATTTAGGTAAACATTGATTTGATCTTCAGCCGTTTGGGCAAAAGTTGTAAGGCCAGCGATCAAGACGAACAATAAGGTAAGAATCCGACACATAGCAGTTGTGAATTTAATGGGTTATGCTTCTTCAAAAATGTTAAAAACTCCAAACATCGAAATTACATTTATGCCCTGATTCGTCCTGCCCAAAGGAGACGAGTAACCCTTTTTTGATGTAATATTGCAGGATATGTACCCTAACCAGAAATAGTTTATGTTAAAAATTGGCATCATCCGGGAAGGTAAAGTGCCACCAGACGCACGGGTTCCGCTGAATCCGAGTCATTGTGCGTTGGCACAGAAGGAGTTCCCGGTAAACATCCTTGTTCAGCCCTCGAAGGGGCGTTGTTTTGCTGATGAAGAATACCTGCATGCGGGTGTTGAATTGGCCGAAGACCTGCATTCCTGCGACATATTGATGGGCGTCAAAGAAGTCCCCGTCGACCTATTGATCCCCGAAAAAACCTACTTTATTTTCTCCCATACCATCAAGGAACAAACCTACAATCGAAAATTGTTGCAAGCCGTTTTGGCCAAAAACATCCGCTTGATCGACTACGAAGTATTGACCGATGAACAAGGGCAGCGCCTGATTGCTTTTGGCAAATTCGCCGGGATGGTCGGTGCCCACAATGCCTTGTGGACTTATGCCCAACGCACGGGCCAATTCCAACTCAAGCGCATGAAAGATTGTAAGGATTACGCTGAAGCCATTGACATTTACAAACGTACGTCCTGGCCTCCAATCAAAATTGTACTAACCGGCAGTGGCCGAGTCGGCATTGGTGCAGCAGTAGTTTTACGCGATATGAGCATCCGGGAAGTCGATCCCATCGAGTTTTTGATGGAGGAGTTTAAGGAACCCGTGTTCACCATTCTGCATTCGGAAGATTATGCCGGGCGAAAGGATCGGCATCATTTTGACAAGCCACGTTTTCACAGTCACCCTGAGGAGTACCGCAGCATCTTTGAGCCCTATTTCCAAGCTGCGGATGTGATGATCAACGGAATATTTTGGAACAACCGGGCACCGGCATTTTTCAGCAAAGAAGAAATGCGTAGGCCGGACTTTCGCATTCGGGTGATTGCAGATATAACCTGCGATCTTGCGCCGATTTCCTCTATCCCCGCTACCCTGAAGGCTTCAACCATTGCCGATCCCGTTTTTGGCTACGATCCCTTTACTGAAGCGGAATGTGCACCTCATCAGGAGCATTGCATCGACATGATGAGCATCGACAACTTGCCGAATGAATTGCCTCGGGATGCTTCCACGGCTTTTGGATCGATGTTTATTTATCGGATCTTGCCAGAGTTGTTGAAGGAAAAAAGTGAGGTGTTGGAGCGGGCGACGATTGCTGAGGAGGGGAAATTGACGCCGAGGTATTCGTATTTGCAGGGGTATGTGGAAGGGAGATGATTTCGGATGGTGGATTTCGGCGGCCTTGTATCTGTAAACCAAACCAAAACCGCTCATAGACTTATGGTAAGTTGATTATCAGGTAACTAGAAGACATATGCACGATCTAAAATCCCGCCCCGAAAGTTTCAGACTTTCGGGGCGGTGGAGCAAAGCACTGTTTCGCTGCTTTATCTCCCCGAAGGTTTGAAACCTTCGGGGAGGGGTTCTAGATTTGTGCACAAATCCTTGATTTTGAAGTCATCTTAAGTCCAATCAACAATCTCAACCCAGCCAATTCAAAATATTCCGCTCAATGCGTTCCTGAATATCATCTGTATCCGCCTTCACAAAGTCCGTTCCCGTAATCCGCTCATACAATTCAATGTAGCGATTTGAAATTTCCCAGACAAATTCATCCGACATAACTGGAATAGACTGCCCCTCCTTGCCTTGGAAGCCATTTTCAATCAGCCATTCGCGGACAAATTCTTTGGAGAGTTGTTTTTGGCGTTCCCCCTTGGCCTGCCGTTCGGCGTAACCATCCAGGTAAAAATAGCGGGAGCTATCGGGCGTATGGATTTCGTCGATGACGTAGATTTTGCCATCCTTTTTGCCAAATTCGTATTTGGTATCCACCAGGATCAAACCTTGTTTGGCGGCCATTTCGGTGCCTCTTTGAAAGAGTGCCCGGGTATATGCTTCTAATTGGAGGTAGTCTTCTTCACTCACAATGCCTTTGGCGATGATGTCTTCGCGGCTGATGTCTTCATCATGGCCCTCATCGGCTTTGGTCGCAGGAGTGATGATGGGTTGGGGGAAGCGATCGTTTTCATGCAGGCCCTCGGGCAGGGATACCCCACAGAGGCTAAGTTCGCCGCTGGCATAAACTCTGGCGGAATGCCCGACCAAATACGCCCGGATCACCATTTCAACCCGAAAAGGCTCACATGCATACCCCACCGCCACATTGGGGTCGGGGGTAGCAATCAACCAATTGGGGACAATGTCTTCGGTGGCTTTTAAAAAATGAGCGGCAATTTGATTCAAGACCTGCCCTTTGTAGGGAATGGGCCGTGGAAGGACGTAGTCAAAAGCAGAAATGCGATCGGAGGCGATCATCAACAATTGATCAGCGAGGGTATATACATCACGTACCTTGCCCCGGTAAAATGCGGTTTGGCCAGGTAGTTGAAAATTGCTTTCGCGAATGGCGTGTTGTTCAGGTAGCATACGTTGTAGGTTCGAAGGTTCCAGAGTTCCAGGGTTTGGGGCAAAAGTACAATTCCAGCCTGATTCGGCCAAAATAATTGCATAAACCCTTAAATCCTCAATCCATCAGTTCCTGGCACCTTCGAACTTTCAGCATCACTACAACGCTGCCGTAGCTTTTGTGGTTTTTGCAGCAGCTTTAGTAGTAGAAGCTTTCATAGCGCCTGTTTTTGGACATTTGCTAGGATCACAATTGGCAGGATCACACTTGCTCAGGTCGCACTTGCTTAAGTCGCAATTGCTAGGATCGCAAGACTTAGTGGCTGGAGCAGTGAAATTGGTGATACCATTTACAAAAACTGCAAGGCTGGAAGACATTTGAGCAGAAGCAGTGGAAGCCTCGCTGCACTTATTGGCCGATGCAGTGCTGGCAGTTGCTTTCGCCATATCACAGCCGCTTTTCTTTTCAGAAACACTGGCAGTAGAAGTAGCACTAGCCTTGGCTTTTTCGCAGCAAGTTTGAGCATTGAGGGCATTCATACCCATGAACATCAAAGCAAAGAGGATTAAAAATGAGTAACGCATGAGATTAGGTTAAAAATGATTCACCCAGATCCGCTGGGTTGCCGGTATTGTTCGCTTTGAACAGTGCAAAAGTAAGTTGCCAGGATCGATCGAAGTGTTTTGCGCCTGTTATTCACTTGTTAAGCGCCTGTTAAAATGACCTGGCTATGGTTTTTTTGCTGTTTTTTTGTAAAAGATTTTATGATTCAAATTTATGAGAACGAATCGAATAAAAATAGTCATTGCTGCTTCTTGTCTGGCGCTACTTGGTTTGATTGCCATCCAGGTACGTTGGATGAATTATTCCCGGGTGTTGCTGGACGAGCAATTTGAACATCGAGTGGACATGGCCCTCTGCAATGCCGTACAAACTACCGCCGAGGAACCGCTAAAAAGTACCGTAGTCATGACCTGTGCCAATAGTGAGGCAGGCTGTTGTGCCGACGCGGTTTCCGAAAGTATGATCCTCAGCGACGCACAATTGCGCAAAAACCTGGATCGTTCTCTGGCTTTTTACGACATCACCCTACCTTATAACGTAAATGTAGTGAATCCTGGTCAAAAAAATGCCTCCTCAGCTAAAGCTTATTCCTGTGCCCTAGATCCTCTGGTTGTAGATGATACGCGTAGATTAGAGTTGAGTTTCCCTACCAAACAAAGTTATCTGCTGGGACAAATGAATGTGATGATCGGCAGTTCCATCCTGATCCTGAGTGCCATCTTGCTGGTCTTTTTTGCAGCCAGTTATTACCTGCTGAAACAAAAGCGCCTCTCCGACCAAAACCTTGATTTTTTCAACCACATGGCGCATGAATTCAAAACCCCACTGACCAATATCAAGTTAGCAGCCAATTTGCTAGCCCGTAAAAAACCAGAACTCAAAGACGATCAGATTTTACAAGTCATTGGCAAAGAAAGCAATCAATTGATCCACCAAATTGAGCGTTTTTTACAAATGGCCAGTTTGGAGTTTAATAAAAACCCCTTGCAGCGGCATAGCCTGGATTTGGAACTCTTGATCCGTGAAGTCATTGAAGACCTGACACCGCTGATCCGCGAAAAAGAGGCCGTAGTAGAGCTGGAAGTAAAAGGCGCCCTACCCCACATGTCGGGTGATGCGCTGCACCTGCGCAATGCCTTCCGCAACCTCATCGACAATGCATTGAAATACTGCGAAGTCAAACCCAATATTCAAATAGCCTTAGAAGCTGGCAAAAACGAGCAAATCCAGGTAGCTATTCGCGACAACGGTTTGGGTATTTGTGAAAGTGATTTGGCGAGCATTTTTAAAGATTTCAATCGTGGAGATGAAGCCACAGCCAAACGTTTTAGTGGTTTTGGCCTGGGTTTGGCTTACGTCAAAAAAATTGTCGACCTGCACAAGGGAGTTATCGCAGTAGATAGCACCCAAAAGCAGGGCACTTGTTTTTCCATGAGTTTTCCTACTAAATAAAAGGGGACTAAAAACAAATGACATATGGCCGTCAAAGGAAATATTCTGTTGGTTGAAGACGACCTGAATCTGGGGTTCTTACTAATGGAATTGCTGGAGTCGGAAGGCCATACCGTAAAGCTGGCGAGGAATGGCGAAAATGGACTCGACCACTTCAAAAAGAATAGCTTTGACCTCTGTATTCTGGATGTAATGTTGGGCGATACCGATGGTTTTCAGGTGGCCAAACAAATCCGCCTGGAAAACGAGCAGATTCCCTTCCTTTTTCTTACCGCACGGGTTTTAAAAGAAGACCGCCTGAAAGGATATGCACTGGGCGCTGAAGATTACATCAGCAAACCCTTTGACGAGGAAGAATTGTTGTGCAAAATAGCGGTTATCCTGCGCCGAAATCAACAACAAGTCAGTACTGAATTGCCAGTACAATTCCAGATTGGAGATTATTTCTTTGACTACAAACGCCAGGAACTGGTGTACGGTGAGCAAGTAGAACGCGTTACGGAAAAGGAAAACGAGGTATTGCGCCTGCTCTGTCTGCACCAAAACAACATCTTGCGCCGCGACGATGCGGTAGAAAGGATTTACGGGGAAAAAGATTATTTTTTGGGCCGCAGTTTCGATGTGTTCATTTCTCGACTGCGGAAAATGCTCCGCCACGATTCACGCATCAGCATTGAAAATGTCTTTAAAGTGGGCTTTATTTTAAAGGTGAAATAACGCTAATTCCAATTCGCCGAATCCGGCATCTGAGCAATGACCGTGTAAGTTCTTCCTTTGTTCTTCATGATCTCCTGCCATAGTTCGGTAGGATCCATTTTGAACAAATAATTGGCATCCGTATCGGCAATCACCCAGGAACCAGTAGTCATTTCTTCCTGCAATTGCCCTTCGCCCCAGCCAGTGTAGCCCAAAAAGAAGCGAATGTTGCTGGGTTCAATCAGGTCAGAAGAGATCAGGAATTTGAGTTTTTCAAAATCCCCGCCCCAGTACACCCCATTGGAAACCTTGATGCTGCCTTCCAAAAGGTCGCCTACATTGTGCAGGTAATGGAGGGTAGTTTCGGATTCTACCGGGCCACCAAAAAAAACTTCAGCATCAAATTCTGGAAAATCTTCCAGTATGGTGTTGATGCGATGATCCAAGGGGCGATTGATGACAAAGCCAATGCTACCATCATCACCATGATCGCAGAGCAATACAGCGGCCCTTTTGAAGTTTGGATCCAACATAAAGGGTTCCGCTAACAGAATTTTACCAGCTTTCAGCGCCTTCATAGGGGTTATGGTTGCCCACGGATGCCGCGGGTTATAACGCGCTTGTTGGAAAAGCGCGATCAATTTTTTTCACCAAGCCTTGCAATACCTTTCCCGTACCACCTACCTCAACAAACTCCGTCACACCTGCTTGGATCATGTTCTGCATGGTTTGAGTCCAGCGCACCGGAGCTGTCAATTGTTCAATCAACTTTGCTTTGATCTGTTCAGGGTCTGTTTCTGCCTGAGCATTCACGTTTTGGTAAATGGGGCAAAGTGGTGCGGCGAACACAGTTGCGTGGATCGCTGCAGCCAATTCTTCCTGGGCAGGTTGCATCAGAGGAGAATGGAATGCTCCCCCAACTGGCAACAAAATTGCTCTGAGTGCTCCTGCTTCTTTGCACAAATTTACCGCTTTTTCTACGCCGGAAATGGTGCCAGAAATCACCAACTGACCGGGGCAATTGTAATTAGCCGGTACAACCAGATCATCGCTGATGGAAGCACAGATTTCTTCAACTTTTTCGTCGGACAAACCCAGCACGGCAGCCATGGTACTTGGTTGGATTTCGCAAGCCTTTTGCATGGCCATAGCGCGCTTGTACACCAGCGTCAATGCTGCTTCAAACGACAATGCCTTAGCTGCTACCAGTGCGGAAAACTCACCTAGAGAATGTCCGGCCACTGCATCGGGCTGAAAAGTATCTCCTGCCAAATGTGCTTTGACAATAGAGTGTAAAAAGATGGCAGGTTGGGTGATTTTGGTTTGTTTGAGGTCTTCCTCAGTCCCTTCAAACATTACATCCGTTAGCGAAAAGCCGAGGATTTCATTGGCTTGGTCAAAAAGATGTTTTGCGCTCGCGTCGCTCTCGTATAAGTCTTTTCCCATTCCCACAAACTGGGAACCTTGTCCAGGAAAAATATAAGCTTTCATGCAGTACTACTTTTTTCGGTACAAAAGTACTATTTTGTTGATTAGTTTATCCGATAATTTGGTAACGCTTGATCATATCAGGCCTCGCCAACAATTCAACTATGGAAACGGTTATCAGAAACCCTTTAAAATCAGGTGAAAGAATCACCGATCTTATTTTTTCTGCCCGAGGAGCATACCACATGCTTTTTTGGGCCATCGCATTGTTGATCCTCACCATCGTGGAAGGTACGCAGCATGGCTTCTTTTTTACCATCACCAATGAGTTGATCACGATTTTTTTTTCAGTGTTGATTGTGTACATCAATTTATTGTACCTCATTCCGAATTACCTCACGCAAAACCGCTTTTTGACCTATGCATTGTTGCTGGTTTTGGTCGTATTGGTACTGACTCCCATTAAGACCTTGATTTTTTATTTCAAATTCGCCCAATACCCAGTCGAGCAGGAAAGAATTCAGGAGACTCAATTGGCCTTTTTCCTGTTTCACTTCTTGTTCGCAACCGGATCAACGATATTCAAAATTGTCACCGATTGGTTTTATTACTTGCGCGAAAAACAAGTGCTGGAAACTGAAACCATGCAATCTGAATTGCGTTTTTTAAAATCGCAGATCAATCCGCATTTTTTATTCAACACCCTCAACAACTTATACGCGCTGACTCTCAAAAAATCGGATCTGGCACCAGAGATAGTCATCAAACTTTCGGAAATGATGCGCTACATGCTCTATGATTGCAACGAAAAGCGTGTACTTTTGAGCAAGGAAGTGGCTTATTTGCAAAATTACCTCGATTTGGAAAAATTGCGGCAAGGCAATAGTGTGAACATCAGCTTCACCGTAGAAGGGCAGATCAGCGAACAAAAGATTGCGCCCCTGCTGTTTATCCCTTTTTTGGAAAATAGCTTCAAACACGGATTAAATAGCTATATTACCAACGGAGGATTTGTAAACGTGCTCCTGCAGGCGGATCAACAAACGGTGCATTTTTCGATTGAAAACAGCAAACCCGAAAAAGTACCCATTGCAGATCCTAACCGACGCAGTGGCGGGATTGGTTTGGTCAACGTACACCGCAGACTTAACCTCATGTATCCCAACAATTACGAACTGAAAATCGACAATAACCCTAAAACGTACATTGTCGATTTGATGATTGAATTAGACGATTAACCCAATAAGGTCATGATCAAAGTAATCATCGTAGATGACGAACCGTTGGCTCAAGATGTATTAGAAACTTATGTGGAAAAGTTTCCTGAGCTGAGTCTGGTCCAAAAATGCAACAACGCCCTGGAGGCCAACGAAGTCCTGAAAAATCAAGACATTGACTTGATGTTCCTGGACATTCAAATGCCCCAACTGACCGGGATTGATTTTTTAAAAACCCTTACCCGGCCACCTTTGGTCATTTTTACTACGGCTTATCCCAATTATGCATTGGAGGGCTTTGAGTTGAATGCCCTGGATTACTTGCTGAAGCCCATTTCGCTTGAGCGTTTCATCAAAGCCGTCAACAAGGCTGTGGAGCAAATCAAACTCCAGCGCAATGAACCAGGAGCGGGCAGTTCTAATGCTGCTGAAGGCAGTGATCATCCCGACTACATCTTTGTCAAAGCCGACAAAAAACTGATCAAGGTCAATTACCACGATATCATTTACATCGAAGGCTTAAAAGACTACGTCATCATTCGGATGGAAAACCAGCGGGTAATCACCTTACAGACCATGAAGAGTTTGGAGGACAAACTGCCCTCCGTACGTTTCAAACGCATTCACCGCTCCTACATCATCAACATCGACAAGATCAACGCCATTGTAGGCAATATGGTAGAAGTAATGGAAAAAAATCTGCCTAAACATTTACCGATTGGAAAAAACTATCGGGATGAGCTGAATGATATGATCGAGAAGAACAAGTTGTAAAAAGCTATCAAACAAAAGGCCATGTCGCAATTGACATGGCCGTACGATAATTATAATCCCATGAACATATCCAAATTTGAGGGGAAGAGCGCCTGCTCTTCCGGGCTTGCACTATAGCTTTTTCTACCATTCGTAGTCCTTGCCACCTTTCACTTTAGTGCAATACAAATATTTCACTTTCTTTTGGAGAAAACAAATGTCAATGACATTTTTATTACAATTTCCACCTCTAACACTTCGAATGAAGAAATGGTTGTAAATAAAAAAAGCCGCGCATCAGACTGCACGGCTCTCACTAGCAATGATTATAATTCCACGAATAATAAGCTTAGTTAAGGAAACGCAGCCAAGGCTACGATTATTACACATGCGAGAAAAAATAAACTATTCACACTGGTTTTATTTTAAAACCTCGAACTTCTCGCTGTATACTCCTTTGTTGGTAAACACCTTGGCTACGTACATTCCTTCGATCCAGTGGCTTACGCCAATTTCTGCATAAGGATTGCCATTACCCAGGCTGTTGTGCACCATTTGCCCCAGGGCATTGAATATTTGCAGACGTTGCAAGCTTGCACCATTGCGCAAGTCCAAACGCACTACATTTGAAGCCGGATTGGGGAACAAACGAACCGAAGGCTGTTTTTGCTCCAGAGGCCGTCCCAGGTTTGGAATAGTTGGTTTGGTGCCCGTCTTTTTGAATTTCAATTCGAAAGGTGCCACCCGAATGCTAAAGGTTTGGCCGGTGCTGGAGATGCCGGTACCTGTGCCGCCTTCAAATCTGATGACAGCTTGTTCACCATCATCATCTGGTAGAGCAACTCCTTCAATAGCGTCAATTACAATTCCTTTTCCTTTCCCAATTCGCCCATACCCACTTACCAAAATTTTATTGGTGCGGGTATAAGCCATTTCCAATAAACCTTTATTGTTGTCTCGGGTCATGCTCAATACTGGTGAGTTGTAGCCCAACCAACTATCCTCGTTGAAAGTGACGCTGAAAGAGTTCGGTTTGAACAACTTAGGATTATAGGGCAGCGCAAAGGTAAACCCATACAAATCCACGACCGGATTTTTTTGGTCTCCAATCACCAAATCAAATTCAAATGGTTTACCCGGTTCCAATTCTTGCTCCGAAATAATCCGAATCTCATAGTTGTAAAAAGGAATCGGCGTGGGGATAAAGGAGTGGGTATTGCCATAAAACTTGCTAATGGCCAGTGTATCGCGATCCATGATCAGGCTATCGCCATCGGTATCGAGGTGTTTGAGGTCATACCCCGTCACATAGGGGTTGTTCCAATCGTTGCTATGTTGGCCGTACCATTCATTCAGATCCACATCTTTTCGCGCTACCCCCACTTCGCCCATGTGTAAGCCCAATGGCAACAGGTCATTCAGGTCTACAACGCCATCCTGGTTGGTATCACCCGCCCAAACACAGTCATCTACACAGGGTGGTAAAACCGGATTGCCCACATTGAGCACATCCACTTCCACCTTGATGCTCTTCCGGTTTTTGCAGTCTTTGCTGTCGGCAGGGCAATAAGAGACTTCAAAGGCATCGATGCCCGTATATCCGGTATTAGGGACATAAAGCAGCAGGTTGAAACCAATAACCCGACGGCCAGAAACAACTTGATCTACTTTGCCTGGAAAAAAGACCACTTTACCCTGCTTGGCCTGGGCTACAATATTGAAGGTATAGTTTTCGATTGGCACATTGTAGGCAATGACCAGCGGAGTGGACTTTGCCGTACTCATCAAAAACTTGGAATAAGCCGGTTCGTAGTTGCTTACATACACGTATACGGTGGCTTCTTCAGCAACCCCTCCACACCCGGGAGGATAACTTTTGTAGGTAAATTGATCAACCCCGATAAAACCAGTGGGCGCTTTGTAGGTAAAAATACCTTTGTTGCGGCTGTCATAACTGACCTGACCATATTTGGGTTGGGCGTATTCAATACAACCAGCTCCGTAGACGTACCCGTCATTTTGCAACACGTCAACTTCGACGTTTTTGCCGGGTAGTACATCTGCGCGGTCATCCACCGCAAATTTGTTGCGCACCTGATCCAGGACCTCTATCTCGGCTACAATTTTTGCATTCCCATCTTCAAAAGTCAGGTAATCAAGCCCTTTGAAGTTTGGATTAGGGGTGTACACTGGAACATCCAATTCCCCGTTAAAAAAGCCATGTTGAGGATCTATTGTAATCCCGTATACCGCTGGAATCAGCACGGATGCACTTTCGTTTTTGAGGGTAAATATTTTAATGGTATCTGGTTTGGAACGATCATTACGATCCACAAAAATGCTCACGGACGCTTGATCACAGGAGCCCACTTTGTCACAAACCGTATAAATCAATTTTGCCGTACCAAAGAAACCCGGTTTGGCCTGGAATTCAATGTTGGGATCACCTTTGGTAAGTTTAGATTTACCGTGGTTGATGGTGGATACGCTGACAATTTCCAATCCTCCTATATTCGATATATCGTTGGTTAAAACATTCAATTTTACGGGTGTCGCCGCAGAGGGAATGTAGTACAAATCAGGATAGGCATCAACTTTTGATAGTTTAACCGTTACGGCTACCGTGACTTCTTTGAAACAGTTGTTGCCTGCTGTACAGGTTCTTACAAAGTAGGTAAAGGTATCCAGACCGATATATCCAGGATTTGGTTGATAAATTAGTGTGAAGATTTTGGACCCGTTTGCCCCATCTACGGTCATCGAGCCATCAAGGAAAGCTTGCCCATGCTTGGGAAAAGCGATTACACCCGAGCTAGTGACCCCTTCGTAAATCACTTTGGAAGGAGTATCCTGAAGGGTGACCAAAGAATCGAGTTGTTTGAGTTGAGCAGGTAAAATCAAGGGTACCAACAAGAATAAGAATACCCTGAATAGGGTAAACAATGCAGTTTTTGGTAGAAATACATTCATGGTTTCATGGATTTACATCATTGCTAAAAAACGCGACACAATACTTTGGGGCTAAGATACGACACGACTACTGAATTGTCTAAAAAATGTGAAAGGAAAAAAAAGAAAAGTTTCCTTACTTTGTCCCCTCGAACAGCTGGTTTCAATAACCGTACCAGTATTCATTTTTATGCGACAATCTAGCATTCATTCTTGCTTGTAAATCAAATGTTAAGGGATGCAAACTTTTAAACTTTTTCAAATACTGACCCATTTTGATAAGTTGGAACAAAACCGCATCCGCAAGTTCATCAGCTCACCTTATTTCAACAAAGACAAGGTGGTGCTTACCTTGTTTGAGTTGATGGCTGAAGAAATCAATGATCCTACCAATAAAGTTTGGACCAAAGAAAAAATCTGGGACGCGTTGGCCCCTGAACTTCCTTATGACGATGCCAGGCTGAGAAAGTATCAGTCTGATTTGTTAAAATTAGTGGAGCAGTATTTGATTCAGCAGGAATTTGAAAATGATTCCTTTACTGCTCAAGCTTATCTATTAAGATCTATCAAAAAAAAGAAGTTGAAAAAATTGCACAACTCAGCTGCTAAAACAGTCAAAGAGCTACCAAATAAAATTTCATATCGCGATGGAAACTATTTTCTTGGTCAGTTCATTCTGGAATCTTCTTATGAGCAGCTAATTAGCAATTTAGAAGAAACCAAAGCTGAAAAAACAAACCTTGAGGAAATTTCAAAACTCCTTGACTACTTCTACATTGGGGAAAAATTAAAACTAATTTGTACCGTCCTTTCAAAACAAAAATTCGCAAAATTAGAATATAATATTGACTTAGTTGAAAATATAATTAACCTTGCTGAAAAAGAAATTTTTCAAAAAACGCCATTTATCACTATATATCTTCAAATCTATAGAATGTCCTCAGATCCTAAAAATATCGAGCATTATTATAAATATAAAACACTATTAACCAAACACTCCAATCTTTTTAATGAAGATGAAGAACGCGAGCTATTTAGCGCTGGTCAAAATTATTGCATCACTCAAATAAATTTAGGCAACAATGATTTTTTAAAGGAATATTTTCTACTATATCAGGACATTATTGAACGACAACTGTTGCTTAAAGACAACAAGCTAGAGTCTCAGGAATTTAGAAATATCATTACTGTAGCTTTCCGACTAAAAGAATATGAATGGGTCGAAAAATTTATGATCAAGCACTCGAAATTTTTATCTGAAGATGTTAGAGAAAATGTGGTTTCTTTCAGTTTTGCACAACTGTACATGTACCAAAAAAAATATGATAAAGTCATTCAACTTTTGCAAAAGATTGAATATGCTGATCACATATACAACCTTAACTCAAAAACCATTTTGTTGATTACATACTATGAAATAGGAGAATACGAACCCTTATCAAATCTACTGGAAAGTATGCGAGCGTACATTAATCGAAACAGGGAAATACCAGAAAGCAGAAAAGAAAATTATAAGAACTTAATCCGTTTTTCAAAAAAACTAATTGGGTTAACACCTAACAACAAAAGAGCTATTTCAAGCTTAAAGATTGAAGTTGAAAGCACGAAGAATACTCCCTCCCGCGACTGGCTCCTCGAAAAAATCACCGAACTCGAATGACAAGAACGATACCCACATCCATGAGTATCGTTCCAATTCAGCATAGTTTAGAGGCCATCAATCATGTCAACGACTACGCCTTTTCCTTTTCCTTTTGCCTGGGCAGTCATGGTACCCACAAACAGGTTTAGCAACAAATCGAAAAACAGCATAATGGTAGATTTATTGGGTTAAACAATGTTGCAATTTAAGGGGGGGGGTACAACATTTGCAAGTAGCCTACTTTATTTTTTTAGTTAAAGTTTTGCTCCAACAAGCCCAAACATTTGCTGGTGTTTTTTATTTGCCACCAAAAAAAATTGTTTGTATTTTTGCATAGAAGACAATCAACATGGAAGCAACAGGCAATCAAGACAACGACTACATCATCATCCCCAACCCCATCTACGATGTGGTCTTTCGGTATTTGATGGCAGACTACGAAAGCGCAGTCATTGTACTCTCCACGCTGATCAATGAAAAGATACTCCAATTACACCTGGAGCCCTTGACTCATCCCATCAAAAAAGCAGGTACGGTAAAAGACCCCCGTACGGATGACGATGTAAGCCTGTTTCATCTCGATTTTACGGCCACTATTCAATTGGAAGACGGTACCGAAGAGTTGATCATGATCGAGCTACAAAAAGCGGCTGAGCCCACCGATATTTTTCGCTTCAAACGCTACATCAGTAAAAATTTTCAACACAAACGCCTGGAGGAAATAACCCATCACAAATCTCAAGCGATCACGGTGGTAGAGCGCCCCATTCGTTTGATTCCCATTTTTATCCTCAATTTTCGGATCGAAAATGAAATCAACGACCTGTTGATCAAAGTAAATCGTTCCAAATTGGGTGTTTTTAAAAATGAAATTCTCCACAAACACAATGACTTTATCGACAATTTAAGTTATGATATGCTGGTGGTGCAATTGCCCAACCTGCGCAACATTCAAGAGGATGAATACCAGCAAGACGAGTACAAGCAAAAATTGTACGCCTTACTCAAACTCTTTGACCAAAAAGAGCGCTTCAAAAACAATGAACATCGCTTGAGGGTAATGCGAAAACTGCTACCCGGATTCCTGGAACGAGTAGTAGCACGTTTGCAAGCCGCAGACAAAGACAATCCCGACTTAGAGGAATCCATGCTGGCCGAAGACGAAATCCTCAAGCTACTCCTGGCACGTGACAACGAAATTGCACTCGTCAGAGGACAACTGGATCAAGTCAAAGAAGAGCTTGATAAAAAAAATGAGATCATCTTCGCATTTGCTTACAAGCTCAAATCTAGTGGAACGCCAGCCGAAGAAATAGCTGCTTTAACCGGGCTCACATTTGCCCAAATCAAGGCCTTGTGAGCTCCACCTCCATCCACACCGCCTGGTGATCCGAAAACCTGAAATTTTGATTGATCCCCTTGATCTTTTTCACCTGCACGTTCGGCGAAACCAGGAAATAATCAATCAAAGTCACGTATGTTTTGTATTGCTGATAGGGGCGGTCATTGTCTCGATTGGTCGGTACAGTGGGGTCATAAATCCAGTTCCAGTCGGAAGGGAACAAGTCAGGATCCATGTTCTGCCCCCGAAATTCTGGTTTTTTCTCCTTCATGAACACATCTGGTGACAAAAAAGGCGGGCAAGTATTCCAATCGCCACCCGCAATGACATAATTACCTTTGCCGTATTCTTTCAGGGCCAGATCCCTCAGAAAAGCCTCTTGCTGCTTTTTGATCCCCCCTTTGTCGAAGGCTTCATTGTGGATGTTGATCACCACCAGGTCTTTGCCAAAACTAGTCTTGTAGCGCGTATAACCCAGGCAACGATCCAGCATAAACAAACTTTTGGGCCAGCCAAATTTGCCTGGCAATTGCAAGCGCTGAGCCTCGGCAGGCTCATACTTGGAAAAGGTCGCCAAACCACTGTTCACTGCACCATAGGCATTCCAGGGCTCCAAAACGGGCACAGGCACCCGCTGGGCGATGTAATTGGGGAAGTAAGCCGCAAAAAAGCCAGGGATTTTTTGCTGCATGGCGGTAAACTGGTTCCGGTAATAACTGCGCTTGGAGGCGTAATCCACTTCTTGAAACAGGTAAAAGTCAGCTTGATAGGTGTTGACCGCTGCCGTGGTTCCTTCAAAGTACTGATCGACAAGTTGTTTGGGTGGACGTACCATCCGACCACGCGAGGTAAAGAAACCGCCGCCCTGGTAAAAAAAGTCCGCTTCAGCGCCCAGCCCTGCGTAACCTTGGTTCCAGATGAGTAGGGAAATCACACTGTCTGTCAGCACTTTTTCCTCAGCATGAGCCTTAATCTCAGCAGGCAAAATGGGTTCCGGTTGGTAATCTGTCAAGGTTCCATGTAACATAATTCCTCCAAAGTATAAGGCGAATATTAAGGGTAGTAAGCCCAGCCAGCGCAATTTTTTCATCGTTCTATTTTTAGAAGCCTAAGAGGTCCGACATTCCAAATACACCCTTTTTCCCTACCAACCAAGCCGCCGCCTGCACCGCACCACTGGCAAATCCTTCCCGCGAATGGGCAGTATGACGGATTTCAATGCTATCGATCGCCGATTCGTAATAAATCTCGTGCGTACCCGGAGCTGGATCAACGCGATAGGACAAGATGCTCAGCTCATCGCTGGATTCCGCCTCTTGGTTGACCCATTGCTTTTTACGACCAAGTTGTTCCAAAATCCCCTCCGCCAAGGTGATCGCCGTACCACTCGGTGCATCCAGTTTTTGGGTATGGTGGGTTTCAGCCATCCGTACATCGTACTGGGGGTGTGCGTTCATCATTTGAGCCAGGTAGCGATTGACGGCAAAAAAGATGTTGACTCCAATGCTGTAATTGGAGGAATGGAACAACGCGCCATTGTATTGGGCACAGCAGGCTTTGGCTTCTTCCAGATGCTGCAACCAGCCCGTTGTGCCTACTACCACCGGAGTACCCGCTTCGAGGCACTTTTTGAGGTTTTCAAACGCCGTTTCGGGGCGGGTGAACTCAATGGCTACATCTGCTTTGCGCAAGTTTTCAGACGTAAAGTCGGCGGTATTGTGCACGTCAATGCGCAATACTACCTCATGTCCTTGTTGCTGGGCAATTTGTTCGATGGCCTTGCCCATTTTGCCGTAGCCAATTAATGCAATTTTCATGAAAAATAATTTATTCAATCATTCCCTTTAATTCCCGTAACTTCAACATGCAATCAATCGGTGTCATCGTATTGATGTCCACCTCTTGCAACAATGCTTTGATTTGACCCGCCATCGGATCCACCGTTTCAAAGATGCTCAGTTGGAGCGCTTCGGTATTGATCTGTTTGGTTTTGGGTTTTTCGACATTGGGGCCGTCAGCGTGCATGCTTTCCTGGTTGATGGATTTTTGCTCCAGTTGTTCCAGGATGTGATTGGCGCGTTCCACGATCATTTTGGGCATACCCGCCATTTTCGCCACATGGATACCAAAACTATGCTGGCTCCCCCCTGCGGTCAATTTCCGCAAAAAAATCACTTTTTGCCCCACTTCTTTAGTGGCCACATGGTAATTTTTGATGCGGGAAAATTTTTCCGACAACTCATTCAACTCGTGGTAGTGAGTGGCAAACAGCGTTTTAGGCCGCGCCAAAGGGTTGTTGTGCAAATATTCTGCGATCGACCAGGCGATGGAAATGCCGTCGTAGGTGCTGGTTCCTCGCCCAATTTCGTCCAACAGAATCAAACTGCGGTCCGAAATGTTGTTCATGATGCTGGCCGTTTCGTTCATCTCCACCATGAAGGTCGACTCGCCAGAGGAAATATTGTCTGAAGCACCAACCCGGGTGAACACCTTGTCCAAAATCCCCAGATGCGCCGACTTGGCGGGGACATAAGCCCCCATTTGTGCCATGAGGCATATGAGCGCGGTTTGGCGCAGCAAAGCCGATTTACCAGCCATGTTCGGCCCGGTGATCATCAGGATTTGTTGGTGTTCGTGGTCGAGGTATACGTCATTGGGTACGTACAGTTCTCCAAGCGGCAATTGTTGTTCAATCACTGGGTGGCGCCCCTCCCGAATGTCGATTTCCAGGCCTTCGCTGAGCTGGGGACGGCAGTACTGGTGCCGGGTAGCCACTTTGGCAAAGGCGATGATACAATCCAGTCGTGCCAGCAGCGTAGCGTTGTGTTGAACAGGCTGGATGTAGTCATTGAGGTCGAGCACCAGTTCCTGAAACAAACGATCTTCCAGGTCTAAAATCCGTTCCTCCGCGCCCAGAATTTTGGCTTCCAGTGACTTAAGTTCTTCGGTGATGAAACGTTCGGCGTTGGCCAGGGTCTGTTTGCGCATCCATTCAGGTGGGGTTTGGTTTTTGTATTTGTTGGTCACTTCCAGGTAATACCCAAACACACTATTGAAGCCAATTTTGAGGCTAGGAATGCCACTGCGCTCAATTTCTGCTTCCTGAATGCCCTGGAGCAATTCTTTGGCGTGGGTGATGACGTGGCGCAGTTCATCCAATTCGGTCGAAAATCCATCGGCAATAACGCCACCTTTGCTCAGGTTGACGGGAGGTTCATCCACGATCTGCTTGGCAATCCGTTCGACCAAACCGGGGCAAGGATTCAAGCCATCGGCAATTTTTGCCAGTTCATCATGGCCTGTACTCGTCAGCATCGCGCGCAAGGGAGCCACGGCCACTAAGGCTTTTTTGAGTTGTACCAACTCGCGTGGATTGACTTTGCCGAGGGGTACTTTTGAAATCAACCGCTCCAAATCCCCCATTTGCCGCAGGTATTGCTCTACCGTGCGGGCATTTTCGTCATTTTCCAAAAAATAGGCCACCATTTCCAGGCGGGAGTCAATGGCTACTTTCGACTTCAGGGGCAGCACCATCCATTTTTTGAGCAAACGCGCACCCATGGGCGATACGGTTTGATCCAGGATTTTCAGCAGCGAGACCCCGGTTTCATGGGGGCTCGACAACAATTCCAGGTTCCGAATCGTAAAACGATCCAACCACACGTAGCGATCCTGGTGGATGCGGGTGATGGCCGAAATGTGCTTGAGGTTTTTATTTTCGGTACTCTCCAAATAATGCAATGCGGCACCAGCAGCGATTTGCCCCAGCTCCATGTCTTCTACCCCGAAGCCTTTGAGGTTCTGCACCTCGAAGTGTTTGAGCAACTTTTCACGGGCGTAATCCGTGGTAAAAACCCACTCATCAAGGGTGTAGAGGTAAAATTTTTCGCCAAACCGAGCTTCGAACTGCTTGCGGCGGTCTTTTGAAAAAATAACTTCGGAAGGATTGAAGCCTTGCAACAACTTATCCATGTAGGTCCAATCCCCTTCGCTGACCAAAAACTCCCCCGTCGAGATGTCCAAAAAAGCAACGCCAAAATCGTCTTTTTTGCCAAAATACAAGGCAGCCAGAAAATTGTTGGATCGATGATCGAGTAATTTATCGTCTACAGCTACCCCTGGGGTAATCACTTCGGTTACCCCTCGGCGGACGATTTTTTTGAGTGGCGAAGGTTTTTCCAGTTGTTCACAAATGGCCACCCGGTAGCCTGCACGCACTAGGCGAGGCAAATACAAATCGAGCGAATGATAGGGAAAACCAGCCAGTTCAGTGTCGTTTCCCCCATTGTTCCGGCTGGTGAGCACGATGCCCAATACCTTGGACGCAGTCACGGCATCACTGCCAAAGGTTTCATAAAAGTCCCCTACCCTGAACAACAGGATTGCATCAGGATACTTCTTTTTCACCTTGTTGTATTGATCCATTAAAGGCGTCACTTTCTCTGACATAGCGTGGAATGGGTTTGGGGACGGTTTGCAAGCGTGCAAAGATAGAGCAAATAAATAGGGTAAATAAAATCGAATTGGCAGATTTTATGAAATTAATGCGAAGTCCTTTTATTTTTGCGCCTAAATTGAATCAACTGAACCAGGACACGTTTCTGGCCGTTTACATTGAAAATTCTCTGACCCATGGCAATAATGATTACCGACGATTGCATCAACTGCGGTGCATGTGAACCCGAATGCCCCAATAATGCAATCTACGAGGGTGGTGTAGAGTGGGCCATTTCCGATGGTACCAGCATTTCAGACGATTACACGCTGGAAGATGGCAGTGTTGTGGATGCAGCAGACAAGCAAAATCCAGTTTCGGATGAATTTTATTATATTGTACCCGATAAATGTACAGAGTGTGTAGGCTTCCATGAGGAACCTCAGTGTGCTGCGGTATGTCCCGTTGACTGCTGTGTGCCTGACCCTGAACGCGAGGAAGAGGAAGAAATCCTACTGGCGCGTAAGGAACGTTTACACCTGTAAAACTTTGAGCGATTGCGCCTGAACTAATCCAGGCGCAATCGCTTGCATTGTTCACCCATTATCCTGCTCACATTGGCCTACAGAACGCTGCTTGGTATTGTGTTTTGTTGCCTGCACCTCGTGTTACGGGCCGGGGAAAACGATGTGCAGCCGCCAGCCAAGTCTACTCCTATCATTGATAGCCTATTGGCGATTCTACCAAAATCTGTACCAGATACTCACAAAGTTGTGATCTACGCGGGGCTTTGTTGGCAATACCGCAACCTAAATATGCTCTCCGCCGTAAAATATGGCAAAAGAGGCATTGCCTTGGCAAAAAAACTGAACTACAAAAAAGGGGAAGCCGAAATCTGCCGCTTCATCGGGTTGACATACCGCCACTATTTTTTATTTTCCGAGTCCCTCACCTGGTACTTCAAAGCGCTGAATCTTTCTACTCAAATCAACGATGTTGTTGGCATTGGCTTTTGTTACGACAACCTCGGGGTCGTTCGTTTCAACCAAAAACAATACGACGATGCGCTCAAGTATTTCAACAAAGCCAAAGATTATTTCGAAAAAGCGAATCACCAGGAAGGGCTAAGTTATGCGTACAACCACATCTCCTGGGTCTTAGTGGAAAAAAAACAGTACTCTTCAGCACTGGATTACATTCAGGAAGCGCTATTTATTCGTAGAAAAATCAAGGCCTCTCCAGAACAGATCAGCAACACCCTTGGCGACGTAGCCATTGTTCAAATTGCTTTAAAAAAATACTCGGCAGCCAAGATCACCCTAAATGAAGCCATTCAATTGGCTCGCAAGGTAGGGAAGCCCTTCATTGTTGCAATGCACCAACTGACCCTAGCTTCTTTATACCTGGAGAACAATCAAGTGGATAATGCTATTACCATCGCGCAATCCAGCTATCAAATCGCCCGGGAAGCCAACAATCGACTACAACGCATGAAATGTGCCAGCACTTTGGCCAAAATTTACGAAAAGCAACAAAAATACGACCTGGCCTACCCCTATCTGATCGAGCAATACACATTAAAAGATAGCCTTTTTAATGAGGAAATCAACAACAAAACGGCCAATTTAGAAGCCAAATACCAGTTTGACCTCAAAGAGCGACAATTACTGGAACTTCAACATCGCGAAGAATTGGAGAACAAACGCAACCTTGACCGGGAGCGGTTTTTAAGTTCCCTCTTGATTGCAGCGCTTCTGTTTGTTGCTTTGCTGGCCTATTTTATTTATCAAAAACGCAAGCAAGATAAATTTGTCAACGAGGAATTGGTGCAAAAAAACGCCGAAATCAGCCGGCAAAACCAGGAAATTCAGGTACAGACCACTCAGTTGGCCGAAAACAATCGCTTTAAAGACCGCCTGTTTTCGATCATCTCTCATGATTTGCGCAGTCCGGTAGTTGGTTTAGTTGGTAGTTTGGATTTGGTGAACGAAGGCTTGTTGTCGGAAGCCGAATTTCGCAATATGCTCCCCGATCTGGCCCACAACATCAACAGCATTCAAAGTTTGTTGGATAATCTTCTGGCCTGGGCACGAACCCAAATGAAGGGCATCGCCATCCTGCCTGAAGCATTCCATATTCGGGAATTGCTGGATGAAAAAAGCAGCATGTTTAAGAAACAAATCCAGGCCAAAGAGATTAACATCATCAATCACATCGAAGCAGATTTACAGGTGCTTGCGGATAAAAACATGATTGATCTGGTGGCCCGCAATTTGTTGTCGAATGCCATCAAGTTTTCCCAACAAGGGGGCACAATTACCCTTACGAGTACGCGCCAAAAGGGTTATTCTCAAATTTGTATCGCCGACAATGGCATCGGCATCTCCGCCGAAAACCTGAACAAGTTATTTGATACACAAACCGTCTCCACCAAAGGCACGGCGGGTGAAATGGGTACTGGCTTGGGGCTCTTGCTTTCCAAGGAATTCATTGAACAAAATGGGGGGAAGATTTGGGGGGAAAGTGTCGTTGGGGAAGGGAGCAAGTTTTATTTTACTATTCCGGAGTAAATTTCAATTCTTCAAAGGCGCCTCCCCCAACAATCCCCGCAACACCCCATTGGTCCAGCCAAAGCCATCCTGCACCGGATACTCACCGCCACCCGCTTTCAGGGTAATGTCGCTGACATTGTATTTTTCCACCATCTTTCCCGTTGCTTTGTAGGTTTTTACATTGAGCTTGATCCAGCGCGATTTGATGGTTTCAGCCAGTTTGTGCTGCTCGTAGTGCCGGAGCCCCTGGATACTGACCCATTGCAAGGGTGCCCAACCATTGGGCGCATCCCATTGTTGGCCATTGAGGTTGGCGGTACAAACCAGGCCGCCCGGTTTGAGGAAGTTTTTTTCCAAAACCTTCGCCGCGCTGGCTGCCTGGGCTGGAGTGGCCAACTTGTAAAACAAGGGAAACATCCCAGCTAAAGAAAGTACCCCCGTTGGGCTGCCTTTGACCCAGTCATAATCTACAAAATAGCCAGCATTGGCGTCCCAACAATACTTTTGAATCGCCTTGTTCCGAACTTCCGCCAGGGCTTGATATTCCTGAAATTTGTCCAGATTTTTGTTGATTTGATGGGCTCTAGCAATGGTCATTTCCAGGTTGTACAGCAGCGCATTGAGGTCGACCGGGATGATCCAGGTGGTGCGAATGGTACTGAGTTTCATGGGATCGCTCAACCAGCGGCTACTAAAGTCCCAGCCCGATTCGCAGGCCGAGCGCAAATCCCGGTACAACTCTCCCGGTGGGCGTTTGGTCGTATTGGACAATTCCACATCCGCTGCATACATTTCAGCCCGGGGACTGGCACTGTTGTCGTAATAACGGTTGAGTACCGAGCCATCCTCCATACGTACGACCTTCAATTCAGCTTTGTTTTCGGTACTCAAGTTCTCCTGGCCTTTCATCCAGTATTGGTACTCTTTTTCCATTTGGGGCAAGTACTTGACATAAATGTCCTCCCCTTTTTCTTCCGCCAAAATTTTAACCATCCCCGCAAAAAAAGGCGGCTGTGAGCGAGATAAAAAGTAAGTCCGATTGCCGTTGGGGATAAAACCAATGGTGTCGATGAGGAAAGCAAAGTTGTCGATCATGTTGTTGATCAGATCGGCACGGCCATCTTTTTGTAAGCCCAACATGGTGAAATAACTGTCCCAATAATACACCTCACCAAAACGTCCGCCTGGAACGACATAAGGATTGGGTAGCGGAATCAAGGTGCCCCGGTGCCGCTCATCGGGATTGCGGGTCAGTACGTCCCAAAGGGCTTGAATGTGTTTTTCGGGGGCCTGACTGGTATCCGATTTGAAGCCACTGGAATAGGCGTGGGGCATTTCAAATCGATCGAGTACAAATTGCTTGAGGTTAAAACTGGGCTCCTTGCGCAACGCTACATAGTCCGCCATGATTTGATCAACGCTGACTTTGGGCGTGCAATCCGGAAAGGTTTTGCCATCGGGAAATATTTTGCCCAACTGCACATCAATAAACAATTGCCCCAGGCGCTGCGCAGGATCGTACAGGAATGGTTCACTAGCTTGGGCAGCACTCGTTGACCCTCCCTGAGAAGTGGCTTGACGACATGCTGTGGTCAATAAAATCAGCGCTAAGGGCATGATGTTGCTCAATTTCATGCGGTAAAAAATTGGTTACAGCCCGATGTAGGAGTACATAGGCTTGCGTTTTCCGATGGGTTAAATAGTCGGGCAAAATAGGGAAATTGATGGGGAAGTACAAAAAAGGGGGAAATTTTGTTGGCTATCCGTCGCTTTTTTAAAATTTATTATTTGCATTTTAGCTTGTTGTCCTATTTTTTGTAGCTTGATCACATTAAAATTTCCCTAACTTCAGACAAAAAATCAATCGTACCATCAAAAAAAATATCCTTATATTTGCTATCTTCCTATTCTAAAGAACAGTTCGTTCAAAATATTGGCAATTTTTTAACCTATGGTCATCCAGCAATCCATTTATGCTCAGCAGCAATGGACCGACCTGCCTTCAGAGGGTAGTGTAGGCGAGGATATTCATAGTCAATTGGTACTGATTTTTGGGGCCAAAGACCATGTCGCCAATGTTGATCTACGCGCCCAAATCCGTATCCGTTACCCTCACGCTGATTTAGTTTTTGCTTCTACTGCTGGTGAAATTTTCGACAATCAGGTGCTCGACGATACCCTCTGCACCATCGCCATTACTTTTGCCAATACCACCACCCGTTGTGTGCTCAGCAATATCCGGGATTATCCCAGCAGTCATGCCATGGGGCAATGCATCTTCAAACGTTTGAAGCAGCCCGATCTCAATAGTATTTTTTTAGTATCTGACGGTACTTTGGTCAACGGCAGTGACCTCATTGCCGGGTTAAATGCGGAAAACAAACCAGGGGTACCCATCAGTGGCGGATTAGCTGGCGATGGGGATCAATTTGCCAATACCTTGGTTGGACTAAATGACGACTTGGGGATGGGCAAAGTCGTTGCCATTGGGTTTTATGGTGATGCCTTACAGGTGTACCACAGCTCCATGGGCGGCTGGGATGAATTTGGCCGCGACCGCATCATCACCAAATCGGACAAAAACGTACTGTACGAATTGGATGGCAAAAACGCGCTGGAGTTGTACAAGGAATACCTGGGGCCATTCTCCGCCGAACTACCGGGATCTGCACTGCTTTTTCCCATTTCCATCAAAATTGCTGAAAGTGAGCAAAAACTGGTACGTACCATCCTGACCATCGACGAGGCGCAAAAGAGCATGACCTTTGCCGGAAACATGCCCGAGGGTGCCACCGTACGACTGATGAAAGCCAATTTTGACAAACTGACCGAAGCATCCGCTGAATCGGCTCGGCAACTCATGCAACACACGGATCATCAAAATCTCGAGTTGGCCATCCTGATCAGCTGTGTCGGGCGCAAATTGGTGCTACAAGCCCGCACCGAGGAAGAAGTCTGGGCGGCCAAAAAAATTCTGGGAGAGCAGACTGCCATTGCAGGTTTTTACTCCTACGGCGAGTTGTCGCCCTATAACCCCAGTGGTCGTTGTGAATTGCACAACCAGACCATGACCATCACTGGTTTTTGTGAAAAATGTTAGCACTTGTTTAATTTTTTTAAACAAGTACATAAATGCTGTCTTTGCACCATGGATATACACCCTACGCTAATTGCCCAAGTCAAAAAACACCTCTCTGAATCTGCCCAGCATGATCCTGGCTCATTGGCTTTGTGGCAATCCATTTCGCACCATTATTATTCCATGGAGCGCGACAAAAGGTTGACCGAGCACGCCTTTGAAGTCAGTGAAAAAGAATACCAGGAACTCTTGAATGACCTGCGGCGGGAAAACGACCTCAAACAGCAGTCCATCTCCAAAATCAAAGCCGTTACGCTGGCCCTGGACGCCAATTCCAGCACCGAACACCGCGAGGGGGAAGATTTGCTGGACGTAATCCAGTTTTTGGAGCGCCAAATTGTCAAAACCAAAATTCTGGAAGAAGAACTGCTACAGGCCAAAGAAATCGCGGAGTCTTCCTCCAAAGCCAAAAGCAACTTCCTATCCGTGATGAGCCACGAGATTCGGACGCCGCTGAATGCCATCATCGGCTTCATCCATTTGTTGTCGACCGAGCCTTCTTTACCCACTCAGGTGGATTACATCAAAGCCATCAATATTTCTTCACAAAACCTCTTGAATCTGGTCAACGACATCCTTGATTTTTCTAAAATTGAAGAAGGCAAAATTGAGTTCCTCTATTCCAAAATCAACATCCGCACCCTCATCCACGAAATCAAACTGGCCAATACCTTTCGCGCCAACGAACGCGAAAACCGCATCACGGTGATGTTGGATGAGGACTTGCCAACTTATGTACTGGGTGACGAAGTGCGGCTGAATCAGATTCTCAATAACCTGATTTCCAATGCCATCAAATTCACCCATCGCGGGCAAATTCGCATTGAAATCCACAAATCCGCAGAGTGTGAAAGCCACCACCAAATCCAGTTTGTGGTCAAAGATACCGGAGTAGGCATTGCCCCCGAGGCCAAAACCCTCATTTTCGAACGCTTTACCCAGGCCAATTCTGAAATCGACCGGCAATACGGCGGATCAGGCTTAGGCCTGTCCATTGTCAAAAAATTGCTGGAATTGCAGGGCAAAGAGATTTCCGTAGAAAGTGAACCCGACAAGGGCTCAACTTTCACTTTTTGTATGGATTTTGGGAAGTGCGCCGAAGAGGAAATGACCCAGTCGCCCCACGAAGACAGAAGCAGCCAGCACCTCGCCGGGGTTAAAATCCTGCTCGTTGAAGACGTGTACATCAACAGTGTGATGGCCAAAACCATGCTCAAAAACTGGAAAGCGGAAGTGGATTTGGCCGAAAATGGGCAGATCGCCATCGAGATGTGCCTGCAAAAGAACTACGATGTCATTTTGATGGACCTCCAAATGCCTGTGATGGACGGCATCACCGCCACCACCAAAATCCGGGAATTTGATCCCTACATCCCCATCATTGCCCTCACGGCTTCCTCCTCCTACGAAACCCAAAACGACATCAAGGATTGTGGTATGGATGATTTTATCGCGAAGCCTTTTAATCCGTATGTGTTGTTTGAGACGATTAAGAAGCGGGTGATGCGGGTGGTGTAGCCCCTATTCTGACGATTTGCACCAAAACTATGACGATCTGCACAAATTGCCTTCGCCCGCTTCAAAGCCCATTTCGAAACGGTCGGAGCGGCTAC
>JAIYAV010000027.1 GCA_027488855.1 Saprospiraceae bacterium | reverse complement strand
TTAATAACCGCGACGACACGACGACGCGACGATTACACGACGTTTTGCTCCGCACCACACGACGCTTGCGTCGTGAAACCGTCGCGTCGTCGTGTCGTCGCGGTTATTAAAAATGATTAGGAGCAGCACAATCCAAAATGGTTTGAAACTAGAACTGATCGACCCTGCGGTCGACTGGGGCTATTCTAAATTCAATCGCTCTGCGATTGGGTTACGGCTACAACTACCAATGAATTAATTCTTCCGCAATCACCCGATCATTCGCCAACCTTGGCACTTTATTCTGTCCACCCAATTTCCCCTGGCTTTTCATGTACTCCCGGAAAGCATCTCTGCGCAAGGGAGTAATCACCAAAGGTTTGAGGATATTTCCTGCTATCAAATCCTCGTAATAGATGTTTTGCTGGATCATCAGTTCGTCCAGACGGGCCGCAAAAGCAGGTAAATTTCCAGGAATCTGGTCGAACTCCACCAACCACTCGTGATAAGGAAGCCCACCTGCAGGAGGATTCACCTGCGGCGCTACCGTAAATTCTACCACTTTAACACCTTGCTCTTTACATACTTGCAACATGGCCTCTTCCACCTCTTTGCCAATCACGTGTTCGCCAAAGGCCGAGATGAAATGTTTGATGCGCCCACTGACGATCAAACGATGCGGATTGGTGGAAACAAACTGCACCGTATCGCCGAGATTATAGCCCCAAAGACCCGCGTTGTTGTTGATGATGAGGGCATAATTGACGCCTGGTTGCACATCTTTGAGCCACAGTCGGGTGGGGTTTTCGTTGAAAATTTCATCGGCGGGTACAAATTCGAAAAAGATACCTGATGCTGAGTTGAGCAAAAGCCCCGGCTCACTTTGACTATCCTGAAAAGCGATGAATCCCTCCGAGGCTGGATAAGTTTCTACACTGGGAATACTGGCACCTACCAGCTCTTCCAGTTTGGCACGATAAGGTTCATAATTGACTCCGCCATAAACAAAGACCGAAAAATTGGGAAAAATATCCAGCACCCTTTTTTTGCCCGAACGTTCCAACAAACGCTCGTAATACATTTGCACCCAGGGCGGAATGCCGCTGATGAGGGTCATGTTTTGGTGGAGGGTTTCAGTTACAATTTTGTCCAACTTGGTTTCCCAATCTTCGATGCAGTTGGTTTCGTAACTGGGCATTTGGCTACTGCGCAGCCAGGCCGGGATCATGTGATTGGAAATGCCCGACAAACGCCCGGTGGGGATACCCGCTGTTTCACTCAACTCTGGACTACCCGATAAAAAGATCACTTTGCCATCCAGCCAGGTACCGTTTCCGGTTTGGGCAAAATAATTAAAGAGGGCATTGCGCGCCGAACCAAAATGATTGGGAATGCTGTCTTTGGAAATCGGAATGTATTTGACGCCCGAGGTCGTACCCGAGGTTTTGGCAAAATAGGCCGGTTTGCCCCGCCACAACACATCATTTTCTCCCGCTTTGATGCGCTCTATGTAGGGCTTGATGCCTTCGTAGTCGCGAATAGGCACCCGTTCAACGTAATCCTGGTAACTGCGAATCTGATCAAACCCGTGGGCTTTACCAAAAGCAGTGGTTTTGCCCACTTCAATCAAACGATTAAAAATTTGTTCTTGCTCGTGCACAGCATGAGCAGACCAACGCTGGATGTCACGAGCAATTTTTTTGGCAAAAGGTCTGATAATCCTGGAACGAAACCCCATTTTTTGCAAATCTATTTAAGTCGCGCAAAAATAAGTTTTTACAGGGTTTTGGAGGGTATCATTTTTTTAGGTTCCCTTTTTGCGAAAAATTAACATAAAATGACGGAAAAACCTTCTGAACAATGCATACGCCATTTATATGAAATAAAAAAATGTCCTTTCTTTGCGTTACTCTTAAGAACCACTGAAAAATATTGGCCTAGCGTACCCGATTCAATCTTTGCACCCTTATGTAATAAAACCCATGGATCATGTCACTGAAACACATTGTAGGCATTTTAGTCTTAATGGCTGCCTCTTTTGTTGTTAAAGCTCAAACGGTACAGGTTACAGTACTCAATGGTGCAGAGGTACGTTGTGTTGCCGATAGTGCAGTTCAAATTCGAATCACTCCCAACCCAAGTCTGGATTTGCGCAACATCACCCTCAACTGGGGTGACGGCACTGCCCCGATCACCATCGCCAAGGGCGACTCCTTGATTTTGCGCCACAAATACAACACCAGCCAATACCTCAAGGAATGTGCCTATGCCTGTCCTTTGGGCGATGTGGGTGGTTTTTGTGTGCAGATTTCTGTTTTTGCCACCTATTCCAACAGCGTACCCGAAAACGTGAGTAAGTTTTTGACCTACAAAATGCCCCCCCGACCTCAAATTTTGATCAACTCAACTAATGTCGTTTGCACCGGCAACACCGTCCAGTTCAACAACCAAAGCTGCCCCAGCAATGACATGGACATGCAGTTTACCTGGGATTTTGGGGATGGGAATACCAGTGTAGAAAAAAGCCCCAAACATACTTACGCAGATTTAGGCAACCGTACCGTAAAACTCACCGCTAAAAACACCTGTGGTACCGAAAGCATCGAGCAGCGTATTCGGGTTCTGGGCGAACCAATGGCTGTAGCCAAAGCAGACTCCGGGGTAATCGAAGTGGCTGCTGATCGATATGTATTGTGTTTGTCGCAAGGCAACATCGTGCGGCTGAATGGCATGGGTACCACCAATGCCAGCTTGTACAACTGGAGCATTTCAGGCGGCGGGCGCACTCAATGGGTCAGAGGCAACAGCCGCAGTGAAATTGTACGCTTGGACATCATCGACCCCGGTACCTACACCGTCACTTTGACGGCCAACAACGCCTGTGACCGCCCCAGCCGCAAGGTGCTGACCATCGAAGCCAAAGCTGCCGAAGCCCTTTTGCCCCTGAAATTACAAGCAGATGGCTGTATCTCGCTGAACTACCGCCCCGATCCGTTCAATATGAATGCGAGTTACAAAATCAATGGCATTGATGTAGCTGTTGTCAATTTTCCCGTCACCTTGTCTGCTACCAACCAACCTTATATTGTGGAAGTACGCCTCAACAACGAATGTGGCAACCAAATGCGCTCAGACACATTTTTTGTACTGCAACCCGAAAACGTCAGCATTTCAGCCCCCAGCAAAGACACCACGGTATGTGAACGGACTAGCACGATAACCCTTAATGCTGGCCCTATTGGTGGGCGTTGGCTGGGGAGCAATGTCAGTCGGCTAGGCAATCGGGATGTATTCAACCCCGGCCAGGCAGGCGTTTTTCCATTGATTTATGTTCGAGGCAATGGAGCTTGTGAACGCCGCGATACCGTACGGGTAACGGTAGAAGCAAATGTTCGCCTGAACATTCGGCCCCAAACGGATGAGTGTGTTGATTTTGATTACACCACCATTCCTCAGATCAATAAAGCCCAGTATAGTTTGAATGGTGCCCCCATCACCACTTTTCCGGTGCCCATCACCGTTAGCACCAATCGAGATGTGTATACGGTGGTGGCCACATTGGAAAACGCTTGTGGCCGCCAGGAATCCCGCGATACCTTCGTGGTAACAGGCGCATTGCCGGTGGGAATTACCCAACCCTTGTTGCTGGTGAATCAGGTGTGTCAGGGCGATACCGCCCGCAGCCTGGTGGCCTTACCCGCTGGAGGTGAATTTCGCGGAGGCCAAGTCATTCAAGTCGGTTCCGGATATGCCTTTAATCCAGTCAATACCGGGACTTTCCCGATCATCTATGTGCGCGGAGTGGGCAGCTGTGAGCGCCGCGACACCACTACTTTTGAGGTACGGGCCAGAGTCGTCCTGCGTCTGACACCCCAGCAGGACGAGTGCAACCAGATCAGTTATACACCCAATCCCATCATTCCCAGTGCGGTGTACACTGTGAACGGGGTAAGAGTCCCAACTTTCCCCCTGGATTTGGGGGCAACCAATATCCCGTATGTCGTTGAAGCTACTTTGATAGATGTCTGTGGCACCCAAGTGTTAAGTGATACGTTTTTTGTCCGCACTCCAGCTCCTTTGCAGATTACCAGCCCTGCCCGCGATACTTCGGTGTGTGAAAGATCTGGTTCCTTCAAGCTGGCTGTATCCGCTGCCGGGGGCAGCTGGCAGGATACCCGCTTCATCAGCAACAATGCCGGACAATTCAGTTTTAATCCCCGGCAAGCAGGTTCGTTTAAAATCATTTACAACAATGGCACCGGAACTTGCGCCCAACAGGATTCCGTGATCATTGATGTACAAAGAGTTAGCTTGGAAGCCCAGGCTGGCGACGTTTGTTTCAACTCGGCAACGCCATTGCAGGGTCTACCCTTGGGCGGAACCTGGAGCTCTACAACTTGCCCAGCTTGTATTGTAGGGGAGAATTTTGACGCGCGCCAATTGAGTATCCCCACCGATTCGGTAGCCGTGTTTTATACTGTGGTTAATCCCATTGGCTGCCGCAGTACCGACACGGCTTTTATTCAGGTGACCCGCCCACAAGCTGGGTTTCAACCCCAGGGTAATTTGTGCTCCAATCAATTGATCCAGATTGACCTGAGTGCTACCAAAGCAGAACGCTCGCGTTGGTTGTTGGGGAACATCCCCTTGGATCCTCCGCCCTTTCAATTTATTCCAGATGGCGATCAGCAGATTACCCAAATTGCCATCATTGGAACCTGTGCCGATACCTTGACCCAAACCCTTACGATCGTTGCCCCGCCGCCTTCGGCTGCTTTTACTTCTAGTGGGGACGAAGGTTGCTCACCTTTCATGGTCAGTTTTCGACCTACTGAGTCACAAAGAGATGGGCTGACTTATACCTGGAATTTTGGCCGTTCAACCAGCGACTCACTGCGAACCTACCTGCCCAACCCCAACTATGTGTACACCAACGACAGTAGCCGGATGCGTAGTTTTGTGGTCTCGCTCAACATTGCGAATCAATGTGGCTTGAGCAAAGCAGAAAGCACCATCAGTGTATTGCCTTTCCCCAAAGCATTGATTGGTCTGGACTCATTGAGCAACCAGTGTTCTCCTGTTACTGCCACGATCACCAACCGTTCTACGGGTGCTCCTGAAGCCTGCTTTTGGGATTTTGGCAATGGAACCCGCGACAGCACTTGTCGCAATGTGTTTGTGCAAAAGTACGTGGCAGATACCACCACGCTTCAATATTTGATCAAGCTGGAAGTGAGCAACCGTTGTGGAGTGTCGATGGACACGTTCCAACTGACCGTTACCTCTCCCGGGGTACAGGCCTTTTTTAGCCTGGACGATTACGACATTTGTCCCAATAAGCCCATCCAGTTTCGGGATGCCTCTGCGCCATTGCCCAGCCGGGTATTCTGGAAGTTTGGGGATGGCGGCGTTTCACAAAGCCCCAACCCAATCTATGTTTACCGCGATCCAGATACGACCCTTACCGTGACCCTGATTGCCCGAACAGGCTGTGGCTATGATTCCCTGAGTCGAAAAGTCAACATCCAGTCCCTGCCCGATGTCAATTTTGCCACCGAGCGCTATGCCTGTGAGGGGCAGCCCACCCAATTCCTCAACCGGTCGAATGAACGGGCGGCTTTCCGCTGGAATTTTGGCGATGGGCAGATTGATTCAGTGTCTTATTCTCCACAACACATTTACCAGTCAGGGGGTGGCATGGTCAATGTGAGTTTGACCATCAAGGATTTTCCGAATGGCTGTGAAAATACCATCTCCAAACCCATCCTGGTACGCAGCAAACCAGAAGCCAATTTCACCATCAACGGTGACTCTACGGGCTGTGCGCCCTTTACCGTCATCCTGCAAAATCTCTCCCGTGGTGCCAACCGTTGGGCATGGGATCTGGGGAACGGAGAACAATCGGAACTGGAAAACCCGGGGACGGTTTACAGCACCGGAACTTACGACATCACCCTGATCGCCAGTTACGAAAATACCTGTCGGGACACCTTCCGCCTCAACGACGCAATCAATGCCGATGATTGCGGCGTGTTTATCCCCAATGTTTTTTCACCGAATGGAGATGGCAAAAATGACTTTTTCACCCTTTACGGCGGCCCCTTTAGTGCCACCAAAATCCGCCTGATGCGCATTTACACGCGCTGGGGGGAGATGGTTTTTGAAAGAAAAGATTTTGACATGGACAACCTCAGCGGCTGGGATGGCCGCATCAAGGGGGAGGTGCCGATTCCTGGGGTGTACGTCTATTGGATTGAAATCGAACAATTGGGCGGGCGAACGAAAATGTATAAGGGGGATGTGACGTTGATGAGGTAATAAGTTATTTCGGATTGGGGATTTTGGATTTCAGCCTGTTCCAAGCTTGGAATTCCCCGAAATCTCGAAATCCGAAATCCGAAATAACTATGTACCTTTGCGAGTCCCATAGTGGGGTAATCGGTTGCGATCTAAAACCAAATCAGTATGTCAATATTTGGCGCCCTAATCAAGAGAGGAGCAAGTTTGGGACAAATTTTGTCCAAGCGCCGGGGGCAAAGCATCAAACCCATTCAACATCAAATCAGAACCTTGCGCTGGCTACTGCGCAAAGCCCAACATACTGCCTTTGGGCAATATTACCAGTTCAACGACATCCTCAACAGCGCCAACCCGATTGAGGCATTCAAACAAAGTGTACCAACCTTTGATTACAATACCCTCTACGACCGTTGGTGGCACATGACCCTCAACCAGGTAGAAGACGTAACCTGGCCTGGGCGGGTCAAATATTTTGCCCTGAGTTCGGGCACTTCGGGCGCTCCCAGCAAACACATTCCGATCACCAAAGACCTGTTTAGGTCCAACAGTCGCGCGGGCTTGCGCATGTTTTTTGCCCTTTCCCGCTTCAACCTCGATCCGGATATTTTTACCAAAGACATGATGATGCTGGGCGGTTCTACCGATCTCGAACAAGGCAATGGCTATTTTGCCGGCGACCTGAGCGGCATCAATGCGAGTCGGCCACCTTTTTGGTTGCGCTCCTACTACAAACCAGGCAGCCGCATTGCCAGCATCCGCAGTTGGGACGAACGGATCGCGGAGATTGCCAAAAATGCGCCCAATTGGGACGTGGGTTTTATCGTGGGTATTCCTTCCTGGTTGCAATTGATGATGGAAAAAATCATCGAGTACCACGGCGTCAAAACCATCCACGACATCTGGCCCAACCTCTCGGTTTGTGTACACGGCGGCATCCACTTCGAACCCTACCGCAAGGGCTTTGAACGACTGATGGCGCGCCCCCTGGTTTACATGGATTCGTACCTGGCCTCGGAGGGCTTTATGGCCATTCAGGATCGCTCGGAAACCAACGCCATGCACTTGATGATCGACAATGGCATCTTTTATGAGTTTGTGCCTTTTAACGATAACAACTTTGACTCCGAAGGCAACCTTCGCGCCAATATCCAAACCCTCAGCATCGACGAAGTGAAAGAGGGCGAGGATTACGCCATGCTCATCAGTACCTGTGGGGGTGCCTGGCGCTACCTGATCGGCGACACGGTGCGCTTTGCGGACAAACGCCGCTCCGAAGTGATCATCACGGGCCGCACCAAACACTACCTCAGCATTTGCGGCGAACACCTCTCGGTGGACAACATGAACCATGGTGTCCAGTACGTGGAAGAGGAATTGGATGTAGTCATTCCGGAATACACGGTTTCGGCGGTGGAAGTGGGGAGCTTTTATGCCCACAAATGGTACATCGGTTGTGATGCCCCCTGCGATGCGACTCAAGTCAAAAACCTGATAGATACCAAACTCAAGGAAATCAATGATGACTATCGGGTGGAACGGGCCTCCGTGCTGCGCGATATGGAGGTAGAAATCATCCCGGTGCACATTTTTTACAAATGGCACGAGCACCAGGGCAAAATGGGGGGGCAACACAAATTTCCCCGGGTGATGAAGAAGGAACGCTTTCGGGATTGGGAAGAGTTTGTGAGGAGGAGTTTGGTGAATTAATTTTATCCATAATTCAGAGCCAGGTTCTAAACATTACAGCAAAGACGCCCCCAATTGTTACTTTATTCTGAACCCGTTCCTTATATTGCTTGAAAAAAATACATGACCAATACCCACCTAAGCCGCAAACTTGGATTAATGGGCTTGATCGCCACCGGCGTATGTTCAATGATTGGGGCCTCCATTAACATCATGCCTTTTATGATCCAGCGCAATGTACCGGGGATTGGCCCCTATGTATTGCCTGCGTTCCTATTTGCGGCCTTGCCTGCCTTACTGGCAGCAATAGCCTATGCACTTTTGGCAACAGCCATGCCGCGTGCGGGAGGCAGCTACCATTACGTAAGCCGGGGGGTGAATACCTATCTCGGGTTTGTGGCCAGCTTTTCACAGTGGTTTGGGCTTTCCATTGTCATCGGAGTAGTGGCGTACATGATTATTCCCTTTTTCCGAGACATCGCCTTGACCCTGAACTGGACAAGCGGGGCAAAAGCCCTGGAAACCGGCCTTGTTCGGGTTGGAATCGCACTTGCTTTGCTCTGGTTTTTTGCCTGGGTGAATATTCGGGGAGGAAAATTTTATGAGCGCACGATTATCCCATTGATGCTACTGATGTTTTTGCTGGGGAGTATTGTCATCATTGCCGGATTCAGTTTTTCGCAACAGGATTTTTTATTGGCTTTGGAGCAAAAAGAAGGCCGAACATTCGATCTGAATGGCAATGCTTCTTTTGATTTGTTGACCTTTCTTTCGGCATCCTCGCTGATGTTTGCCAGTTTTATCGGGTTTGAAAGCATCGCCCAAGCTGGTGGAGAGGCGAAAAACCCGGATCGAAACCTGCCGCTGGCCATTGCCCTGACCATTCTTGTGGTTGGGCTTTATTACTTGCTTTTCACGGGGGCGGTATACCACGCTATTCCCTGGTCCTTTGTAGCTGCCGAGGCGCAAACCAAAGACATTAGTGCCCCGGGCATGTTGAGTTATCTGCTGCCGTCCGGTTTATCGGTGGCGATTGTAGCCGGAGCTGCCGTTGCGCTGACCAATGATTTGCCAGCAATGTTGCTTTCCGTGTCCCGTTTGCTCTTTGCCTGGTCAGAAGACGGCATTTTTCCCAAATCAATTACCACTTTGCACTCCCGGCACCAAACGCCCTACGTGGCCATAATCATCAGTGGAGCAGTGGCAACCGTCGGTATTCTGGGGAGCCATTTTGCGGGTGATTTCTTTTTAGGCATCGACATTATGGTCACCTCCATGATGGTGAATTTCCTGCTGATTTGTATTGCCCTGATCAGTATTGATCGGGTAAATCCAGCACTGGCAGCTCAAATCAAAATCGTTAAAAACCCGACCCAGCGCAAAATCATCGGCTGGACAGGTGCCCTGGTCATCATCTTTTTTTTGGCGATTCATACCTATAAAGACCTGAACGCACCGGTAAACGCCTGGTATTTTCATTCTACCCTAGTTTGGGGAATTGTCATGGCGCTTGCCTCCTTATATTACCTTTTTTCCGGGCGAACCCCGAATACACTTAATGACCAACAATGATTCCTAAGATCCAACTCGCTCCTGACCTTCACATCTCACGTGTACTTACCGGACTATGGCAGATTGCCGACATGGAAAAGGAAGGTACGACCTTAGACCCATTGGCTACTGCCGAAGCCATGGCACCTTATGTAGAGGCCGGATTGACCACCTTTGATATGGCTGACCATTACGGGTCCGCTGAAGTGATTGCTGGAACATTCCAGCGGCAACATCCCCTGGGAAAACAGGCCCAATTGTTTACCAAATGGGTGCCAAAACCTGGAAAATCAAGCAAAGCGGAAACCCGTGCGGCCATCCAACTTTCCCTGGATCGTCTCCAGGTAGCGTCGATAGATTTGTTGCAGTACCACTGTTGGCACTACCCGGATCCGGTTTGGCTGGATCAGCTGTTCTGGCTGCAAGAACTGAAAGAAGAAGGTTTGATTAAACACCTGGGCTTGACCAATTTTGATGCCGCTCATGTACGCATGGCCTGTGCTACCGGGATTCCGATTGTCTCCAATCAGGTTTGTTTTTCCTTGCTGGATGGCCGTGCATCCCGTGAAATGACCGAGGTTTGCCGGGAGTATGGCGTTAAAATCCTCGCCTTTGGCGTGCTGGCAGGTAGTTTTTTTTCGGAAAAATGGCTCAATCAACCTGAGCCGTCCCTTGAAACTGGCGCAACCTGGTCGCAAATGAAGTACAAACGTTTCATCGATACCACCGGGGGCTGGGCCAGGTTTCAACAATTGTTGGCCGTTGTGCATCAGGTCGCTCAGAAACATGGGGTATCCATTGCCACCGTTGCGGGTAAGTATATTCTGGAACAAGCGGAAGTGGGCGGCATCATCATCGGCGCCCGCCTGGGACAAAGTGCGCACCTGGAAGAAACGGCACAACTGTTTTCATTTGCCCTCGATGAAACCGACCAGCGCCTGATTCGCGAGGCGCAGTCGAACCTCGATCCGGTGCCGGGTGATTGTGGGGATGAATACCGCAAGCCCCCTTTCCTGACCGCCTCCGGCGATTTGAGCCACCACTTACACGGCCTCCCCAGTCCTTACACGCCGCAAGCCGGCGCCAATGGGAGTATGCAGGTATTCAGTGGCACGCCCTGGGAAAGTATCGCTGGGTATAGTCGGGCCATCCGCCGGGGAAACCGCATCTCGGTTTCTGGTACAACCTCGGCACATCGGGATAAGCTGATTGGTGGAACCGATCCCGCCGCACAAACCCATTTTGTGTTGGATAAAATCGAAGCGGCCATCAATGCCCTGGGCGGAACCATGGAGGATGTGATCCGCACCCGAGTGTTTGTCCACAACCTCAGTGATTGGGAACCCGTTGCCCGTGCGCATGGACAACGTTTTGCGGGAATCCATCCGGCGAATACGCTGGTTGAAGCGAAGTTGGTCGCGACGGGCTGTTTGGTGGAGATTGAGGCGGAAGTGGAGGTTGTAGAGTAGATTTTGGAAGAGAATGGAGCGTATTTTCCGCCAAAATAGGGGTAAAAAAGTCGATTTTGGAAAGAAATGGTGCTCATTTTCCGCCAAAACAAGGTAAAAAAGTCGGTTTTGGCGGAAAATCACGCGTTGATTATCGTCTTACGCCACATTTTTGGCGGCGGCTGGGATCTCCATTAACTCATTTACCAATAAATTTCCCGATTCTTCCAGGTCGTAATCATCTTGTAAGCCCAGCCAGAACTTGGCCGAAGTGCCAAAATACTTGCTCAAACGCAGTGCAGTATCCGCAGTAATCCGCCGTTTTCTTTTGACAATTTCGCTGACCCTGGTTTGAGGAATCATCAGGTCTTTGGCGAGTTTGTATTGGCTGATGGCCATGGGGATGAGGAATTCTTCGAGGAGGACTTCGCCGGGGTGGATGTTGGGTGGTTTTTGCATGTTTGAACCAAATGATACAAGGATTAAGAAAACACTCCCTTCAATTTCTCCAAGTCCTCTTTCTCGTGATTAATCTCAACTACAATTACGGTAAGTTCATTTTCTTTGATTGTATAAATGATCCGGTAAGACCATTTCATGATGCGCCGAAAAGCGACCAATTCAGTTGAAAGTTCAGGCACCAAAGGATGCGCGGTGGGCATCTTCGCCAAGCTTTTAATTGCTTCAACGATCCCCTTTCTGACTTTTTCAGCGGTTTGTTTTGAAGCATTTTCTTGGACATAAAATACAATTTCCTCCAGTTTTTCCAAGGCTCTAGGCGATACATTTATTTGGTAGACTTCAGCCATTGTTCCGATTCTTTTTCCAAATCCTCAATACGCATAAAATTTCCCTGCTCAACCAACTCAATCTCCCGAAGCAACTCGGCTCTTAATTGGCTGGCCCACAGAGGTGCCCCCTTGATGTCATAACCAACTATTGTATCCTCTTCTTGTTTTTGCTCATAGGTTGCCAGCATGGAGTGAACGGCAGCTAGTAAATGCTCGTCCAAACGATCAACCATTTGATGTACTTCAGATCTAATTTGCACTTGGTTCATTGTTCTATTTTTCACAAAACAAATGTAAGCGAATCAGCTCAAAAAAGCCAGTGTTAAGAGCGATAGTTGAGCCTGATCCTAGACGGAAGCAGTTTTTTTTAACTTTTATGGGCTCCCTCTTACATCGACCCAGTACTCCCACGAATCAATTTTTCATCCTGATCATAAACCAATAATTCAGCAAATCCAAACAACCTATTATAAGCAGTTTCAAGACTATCTAAATCTTTTGTCTCAATATTTGTTTTTAAATCAACCCTCAAATACCCTGGATAACAAGGTACTTGACTGAGCACTAAGCGATCTTCATAAACGGTATTCACAGAATCAATAAAAACTTGCTGTCGCCCTTGGGCTTCGCCACAGAGGGTTTTACAACCATTAAGTAAACTCATAAAGATTAGTACGAGTAAAAAGAGCCCCAAATTGATGAGCTTTTTCATGGCTGAGCAATTTGGGGCAAAAAATAACCAAATTTTACCATTTGGTTACTGCAAAAAACGCCTTCTTCGGCTGATAATTTCCATCAAAAAGTAGCGGATAATCCTTCCTTCCCCGCACCGGGAAGTTGTCCAACCAGGTGGACTTGTCGGACAAATTCCAAAAAGTCACTCCGGTGATAGCCTTGCGGTGTTTGCGCAATACCTCGAAGAGCATTTTGTACTGCGCAACCTGTTTGGCTTCCATCTCCGCCGTATACTCCACCTTGCCCGTGAAGGCTTCAGTTCTGCGCTCGTGCTCTTTGGGGTGCACCGACACATCCAATTCCGTTACCTGTACCTTTAAGCCCAGGCTGGCGAACTTGGTGATCGAAGTTTCCAATTCCTCCGCAGTGGGTTCTGTAAGTGCCCAATGCCCTTGCAATCCTACCCCGTGGATGGGCACTCCTTTGTCTTTCAGCCCTTTCACCACTTGGTAAATGCGGTCGCGTTTGGAGGCATTTTCGGTATTGTAGTCGTTGTAAAACAGCACCGCTTTGGGGTCGGCCTCGTGAGCCCATTGAAAGGCCTTTTCGATGTACTCCGGGCCGATGATCTCGTAAAAAGGCGACTTGCGGTAAATGTCAGGTCCAGCATCAGGCACCGCTTCGTTGACCACATCCCAGGCGTAAATTTTACCCTTGTAGCGGCTCACTACGTCGAAGATATGCTGCTTGAGACGCGCCAGGAGTACTTCCTTGCTGACTGTGGCACCCGAAGCGTCTTTGAAAAACCAGTTTGGCGTTTGGCTATGCCAGCACAGGGTATGTCCACGCAGTTTGAGGCCGTTTTTCACCGCAAAATCGGCGATTTTATCCGCAGGCGCCCAGTTGTAGCGATTTTCCTCGGGATGGATGGGCCCCATTTTCATGGCGTTTTCAGGCGTCATGCTGTTGAACTGAGCCAGAATAAGGCCAGATTCAGCGGCATCGTCCATCATACGAGGGGCAACGGCTACCCCGATGGGGAAGTACTTTTTGTAATAATCTTTGAGGCCTTTGGTGGGTTGCGCAAAGGAGGTACTCGCGAGGAGTGCCAGAAAGCATATTAAAATAGATGGATTTTTCATTGTGATCTTGATTTGAAGAAATGATGCTGGAACGCGGAGTTTCCTGATGATCACGAAGACCAAAGCGGCATTTTTTTAGCACAAAGGACACAAAGGAGGCACAAAGAGCACAAAGTTAGACGTTGACGAGCTTTGTATCCTTTGTGCTGCCTTTGAGTTCTTTGTGCTAAAAAATGTCGCTCTGAGCCCATCAAATGACTCAGTGAACTTCTGTTCACAGCAAAAAATGATTCACTCATCGGTACGGAAAGGCGACGCCGGTAAACCCTCCCGATTGTACAAGTTCGCATCAGCGGGGTTATCCGCCCAGGCATACCTGACATACAGTGGCTGAGGCACCTGCACATTGGATACCAGGATTGTCTGATCCGCCTGTATTTCTGCCTTGGCCCACACGAAACGTTTATCGGCCCCAGCAATGGCGAAACAAGCCAATGGCTCGCCATCTTTGCTGACCATCCCCGTTCCGGTGTGTTTGAAATACAAGCGGATCTTATCCCCCTCGATCTGGAAACGTTCGTATTGTGGTCCGGAATGGACGACGTTTTGATCCCCATACGCAAGTCGTTGCGCGGCCAGTGCCAGGCGTATGCCCACATCCTTTTTGTTCAGGGGGTGAATGTCGTTCCATTCGCCTAGGTCGATCGCCACTGCCAGCCCCGTATTGGGCACCGCCAGCGACTTGAACTGCGCATCCCGCAAAACCGCCCAATTGCTTTCCGAAGGCAGGTAATCGACCTCCATAAAATTGGCCAATTGTACCGTTATGAAGGGCAAATCCCCTTGTTTCCACTGCTTGCGCCAATCCTGGATCAAGGCAGGCAAAAGCTGGTAGTAAGGTTTGGGATTGCCTGCATTGGATTCTCCCTGGTACCACAAAAAGCCCTTGGCTGCGTGGTTGATCAGCGGCGCGGCCATGGCGTTGAACAAGGCACTGGGTTGATTCTGCAAGGTGATTCCACCTGGAGGGGCTCCTGCAAAGGGCGGAAATACATCCCCCACTTTGTACGACCAATCCCCCTTGAGGTCAATATTCTGGCCATTGGCGCTGAGGAAGTAAGGTTTGTCGGGCACAAAGCCACCTTTACCTGCCTGATTGATCACGCGTACCACCAGCAGGTTCTTGCCCGGCTTGAGCACACCCGCAGGTACATTGTAGCGCCGAGGCGGATACTGATAGGTGATGTTGCCCACGGCCTGCCCATTCACATAGGCAAAATCGGCATCGACAATCCGCCCCAGAAACAACTTGGCAGGCACCCCACACATGGAGGCAGGTACCTCAATTTCCTTGCGGTACCAAACCACCCCATTCAGGTCTTTGATGCCCTGATCCTCCCAATAACCAGGTACATTGATGTTGCGCCAGTTTTTCGGTGTATAGGCGGGATCGAACCATTTTACTGCTTCCAACATGCCCTTGTCTGCGCTAGGGCGAGGCACATTCCCTTGCCGTGCCTTGCGGTTGAGGCCATTGACGTAGCTGGTATCCTTGTTTTGCTGGATGGTCGCCAACAAATCGGGAAAGGCCTGCAAACCCGCTTCGCTGATCCAGGCTTCGATGGGGGTTCCACCCACACTGGCGTTGATCAGGCCGATGGGGACCTTATACTTGTCGTAGATGGTTTTGGCAAAAAAATAGGACGCTGCCCCAAAACGCATCACGTTTTGGGGGGTAGCTACTTCCCATTTCCCACTCGGCAAATCTGTTTGTGGACCTTGTACGTCGGTCAGGGTCGGGATGAAAAAATTGCGGATGGCTGGATCATTGGCTTGTTCAATATCCGCCATGTAGCGCTCTTTCACCCGCTCCATGGGCAAAACCATGTTCGACTGCCCGGCACAAATCCACACGTCGCCAAAGTAAACATCCCGAACGATCAGCTCATTGCTGCCCTTGAGACTGACCTCAAAAGGGCCACCTGCCGCCTGCGGGGGCAGGGTGATACTCCAGTTGCCTTGCTGGTCGGCTTTGCTGCGGTAGTTTTTGTCTTTGAAGCGTAGGCTGATGTTCTCCTGCGGAGCCGCCCAACCCCAGATTTTCAGGTTTTGCTCCCGTTGCAGTACCATGCCGTCGCTGATGAGGCGCGGCAAGCGAATTTGGGCAAAACTAGTCAGACTCCAACCCAGCAAAAACAGAAGCAGCGTCCACCTATTTGTAGGCATCGATCGTTTGGATGGTGCCATCGGGATTGTATTTCAGCTCGGTTACCTTGACGTTGCGCAGGTGGGTTTTGCCCGAAATTTGAACATCGTGGTAGAACAGGTACCATTTGCCCTGGTACTCGATAATCGAATGGTGGTTGGTCCAACCTTGTACAGGTTTGAGCACAATGCCCTGGTAAGTGAAGGGGCCATAGGGATTGTCGCCAATGGCGTAGCACAAATTGTGGGTATCTCCGGTGGAGTAGGAGAAGTAGTATTTGCCGTTGTATTTGTGCATCCAGGCCGCTTCGAAGAAACGTTTGTCGTTGTTGCTTTCCAGAAAAGGTTTGCCGTCTTTGTCCAGAAGTTTCACCTCTTTCACTTCTTCGGTGAAGCTCTTCAGGTCGGCGCTGAGTTTGGCTACGCGGGGCAATACTGCTGTTTCGTTGCCTTTGCGCAAGGCGCCCTTGGGATCGTATTGGTTGTTGTTCCAGCGCTGCAATTGGCCGCCCCAAATGCCGCCAAAATAGAGGTAAAAACTGCCGTCGTCGTCCTTGAATACGGTAGGGTCGATGCTGTAAGCTCCTTTGATGGGCTCTGGTTCGGCTTTGAAGGGGCCTTCAGGTTTTTTGCTGGTGGCTACCCCAATTCGGAACACATCTTGCTTGTCCTTGACCGGAAAGTAGAGGTAATACATTCCATCTTTAAAGGTGGCATCGGGTGCCCAAAGTTGGCGGCCCGCCCAGGGAATGTCTTTGATGTCGAGCGCAACTCCGTGGTCGGTCACTTTACCCCCCATTTTTTTCATGGATAAAATGTGGTAGTCGCGCATGGCAAAATGTCCACCGTCATCGTCTTCTTTTACTGCCGCATCAATATCGTGCGAAGGGTAAATGAAAATGCGCCCTTTGAACACATGCGCAGATGGATCCGCAGTGAAAATGTGGGACACCAAGGGCTGAGAGATGGGTTGTTTGCCATTGCCAGATTGGCCGTGAATGCTCACTGCGAAGCACAAGGCCGCCAGGAGCGTGAATGTTCTTTGTTTGTTTGTCATTGTAACTAAAATTAAAAGCAAAAAAATACGGGTTGAAATTAAGGCCTTTTTTGGGTTCTTGACAAATAATGTGTAGTTTGATCTGGTTTTTTAAAATTCCTGTTATGTTCCTAAGTTTCTTTTATGCACTGCGCAAACACGGCATTCCGGTCAGCTTACACGAATACCTGGCCCTGCTGGAGGCGTTGCAAAAAGAAATTGGCACTTATTCCATCGAGGATTTTTATGCCCTGAGCAAAGCCATTCTGGTCAAACAAGAGGCACACCTCGACCGTTTCGACTTGCTATTTAGCCAGTTTTTCCGGGGCATCGACAACCTGGCTCAAGCCTTACTAGCTACCGAAATCCCCGCCGATTGGCTTGAAAAACAATGGCTGCGCAACCTGAGCGATGAAGAAAAAGCCGCCATCGAAAAACTGGGGGGCCTGGATGCCCTGATGGATCGCCTCAAAGAACTGCTCGAACAACAAAAAGAACGCCACCAAAACGGCAATCGCTGGATCGGCACCGGAGGTACTTCTCCCTTTGGCAATCAGGGCTACAACCCGGAAGGGGCGCGCATCGGCAAAGAATCGGCAGGCAACCGCACGGCCATCAAGGTATGGGATGAACGGGCTTTCAAAAACCTCGACGATCGGGTAGAACTCAATACCCGCAACATCAAACTCATCCTCAAACGCCTGCGCATCCTCACCCGGGAAGGCATTCCGACCGAACTGGATTTGAACGGCACCATCCGCAAAACTTCTGAAAATGCAGGGATGTTGGACATCGCCATGCATCCTTCCAAACAGAACCGGGTCAAGGTGCTCTTGCTCATGGATGTAGGTGGCTCCATGGACGACCACATCGAATTGTGCGAACAGTTGTTTTCCGCCGCAAAATGGGAATTCAAGCATCTGGAGTTTTATTATTTCCACAACTGTGTGTACGAATCGGTGTGGAAGGACAACAAACGGCGTTTTCGGGAAAAAATTCCCACCCTGGAATTGATCCACAAATTCAACAGCGACTACAAATTGGTGCTGGTCGGCGATGCGGCCATGTCTACGTACGAGATTTTTTACCGGGGCGGCAGTGTGGAGCATTCCAACGACGAACCCGGCATCAACTGGCTCAAACGTCTGAGCGATCATTTTAAACACCTGGTTTGGATCAACCCGATCCCGGATTACGAATGGGATTTTTACGAGTCGGTGAATGTGATTCGGGAATGGTCGGGCAAGCGGATGTTCCCCATGACGGTGCAAGGGCTAACCCAGGCGATGAAGTGTTTGAAGAATCGGAAATATGTGCATGAGAATAAGGCTTGGGAGGAGTAAAATCACGTCGCCGAAATCCCCCCATCCCCAACATACCTTGGCTCCATCGCCTCTTCAAACGTATACAACTCCACCAACTGCTTTTTTCCTTTCAATTCAAAGATACCCACCCGCTTGGGATGGTATTGCAACGGTGGCAAATCCAGCAGTTCCAGCAGATTTTTACTCAGCAGCATGCGCACCCGGAATTTGTTGCACACCGCCTGGATGCGCGCCGTGGTGTTCATCGTATCGCCCGAAAAAACAATGTCCTTTTTGATGACCCCAATTTCACCCGTGGTGACCACACCACAGTGCAGCCCCGCCTTGAATTCCGGGGCAACCCCGTATTTGTCGCGATAAAACCCGGAACGCCGCAACATCAACTCCTGCATGCGGAAAAAACAACGGATGCATTGGGCGTTTTTTAATCCATCCTGCATGTTCCAGGAAATGACGATCTCATCCCCCACGTACTGGTATATTTCCCCGGCGGTATCCACAATCGGATTGGTGACATCGCGAAAAAAGTCGTTCAGAAAATTAAAAAACTGTACGTGCCCCAATTGCTCGGCAATGGCGGTGGAACCTTTGATGTCGACAAACATAAAAATCCGTTCCTCCTCGCGAGGGCGGTGGTAATGCCCCAGCAACATTTTGATGAGTACACCCTGACCATATTTTTCGTTCACATGTAGCGCAATCGTGGTAATGAAGGCCACAATCGACCAAAAGATGAGAATTTTGACGTAAAAAGGGCGGTCAAACAAACTGGTACTGCGCGCCAAAACCTCGGGGTCGAGTCCATTTTGACCGTAACGAATGCTCAACAAAAGTCCATGCGTCAATAAAAAAATCCCAAAATTGAGCAGCGAAATCACAAAGCTGGAAATCAAAAGCGCGAAGCCGAAGGACTTCATCGTAAACCTGTCGCGCAGGAAAAACACCAAAAAACCACCTGAAACAATGCTGGAGAAAAATGCCGAAAGGGTATTGAACAACACAAAGCGCACCACCCCTGTATCACGAACCGACCAGCCCGCCGAGAGCGAGTAGGCACCCAGTGCGTCCAAGGCACCCAATAGGGTCCACCAGATGATGATCCAGAGTAACTGGTTAAGTTTGATGCGAAACCTTCTGGTGTATTGCTCTCTCATAAGACTTTTGCGGCGTGGGTGCAAAAATACATAATTTGCGATGCAAGAAATCTTTATTTTTACACCCGCGTATCCACCTGCTTACAGATTTTTACACCCGAGCAGGTTGTTAAAAATAGACCTATGCTTCAGCATTTACTAACAGTTGAAACTGCATTGATTACCCATCGTACTGTTGTCCGGCGTTTTCGTGAAAACGATGGGCAGAATTACTTCAAACTCTTTCAAGACAATATAGACCAACTCGGAAGTCGTTATCCGCCCGTGGTGAACCAAATCCCCAACCAGGATAATGTTGAATTTTTTGTGCGACAAAAACTGGCTGATTGGCTCAATCAAAGCGAATACTGCCTAGGGATTTGGGACAAGGATTCAGCAGTACCCGTTGGATTGGTGCGCATTGCAGACATTGATTGGACTTTGTCCAAAGCCGAATTGTACCTTTTTTTGGACAAATCGCTCCACCAAAAAGGCATCATGACTGAAGTGATGCAAAAAGTAATTCATTTTGTATTTTACCAATTGCAACTCAATAAATTGACCTTGCGTACCGAAAGCGACAACTTTGCCATGCAACGTCTGGCCCGCAAAGTTGGTTTCTTGCGCGAGGGAGATTTGCGGGCAGAATACCGCCGCGTAAGTGGTGAATGGGTCGATCTAATGATTTTCGGCCTGCTTAAATAACCCCGAACCCAGGAACCTAGGAACTTTGGAACCTGGGAACCTTACAAATTTCGAACCATGAATCTGCCATCCGAAGCCATCGTTTTTACCATAAATTCTGCCATTCGCCTGGGGCGAAACATCCAGAAGGCTTATGCGAATAGCATTCGCGCCAAAAGCCTGGTTTTGCCCTTGCCCAAATTTGATGGTGCCTTGAACATCCTTTCCGCTGATCGTTTTTTTCAGGCTGAAGGTGACGACAACGGCGCTCAATTTTTAAAACAACTGGATTACCTCGATCTGCTGCATCAAAAGAGTTTGACTCAGGGATTAATCGACACCGAAAAGGATGAATACCTTGAGTACTACAAGACTTTTTTTCGCATGGTGCGCAATGGCAATGATGAGTCCAAAATCCTGGATGGAGGCATCAATACCGCTGATGTAGTCGCCTTGCTCAAAATCCGCCAATGGGAAAAAGGCAAGTCACCGCAGCCCAGCGCCCTGCAATTGGTGGCGGGGAGCCTCGTCGAAATCGGCATTGATTATTTCAACAATGTCCCCGGTGCGCTCAATTTGGAGTCGGCCTATGGGCGGGCACTGAAGCAGTTTTTGGATGGGTTTGACGACATCGACTTTGCCGAAAGTGATGACCTGAAAAAAACACTGGCCAAAGATATTCTACCCAAACTCTTCATCGGCGCAGCCGAAAGCCTGAGTGAACTGAGCAGCACCGTAGCCAGTGACGAACAATTTCAACTCTTCATCAAAGCCACTGCCAGCGGCATGGCCAAGGACTTGATCGCTCGCACTAAGAACAGTGACGCCGCTGATTATCAGGCTACTGTCCGTTGGGGGCAGTTGTTGTTGAGCAGTTTGATCAAAAATGCGGGGCATTACGTCTTTTCAGCACCATCTACGGTACTGGGTACTCCTGAAGCCAGTTCTGCGCTGATTCAACAGACGGGTTTGACCTTGTTGAATATCATTTTGGACAAAGATTCCGACAACATCAACCTGCGACGGGTACTGACCGTGGAGGCCTTGGATCAACTCGTCCGCGCCTCACTCAGTGTCTTGGCCGAATACCCCGAGCTCTTGAGCCACCAACGCGGCGTGCAGGAAATTGTAAGTGGCGTAAGTTCTGCTGTAGCGCGTTCAGGCATCCAGCGACCCGACCTTTTGCCTGAAATATTGCGTCTCGTACTGGAGCACACTGCTGGTAACCTGTACCTGGTTTGGGAAATTGAGGAAGATGACGCGCAACACTTGCTGGTCAATGCCGTGCAACACATCCTTGGCGTATTGGCTCAACCCTCGAACCATGGTGCCTGGCGGCCCCGTTTGTCCAAAACCCAGATGATCAATCTGGTATCCGACTTGCTGGACGATGTGGTACAACACCCTACGCTGGTCACTGAAAAAGTCCGCGAAAACTCTTTGCTTGCCGAGGTACTGGCCATCACCTTCCAAGCGCTGGATAAGGTGCCCAAAGAGCAACGCCTACGTTGGGAGGTTGTTGAAATGCTGCTGCAACTCAACATCCGCGCAGTACTGAAGAGCAAATCGGTGATGGAAACCATCAACTGGGGCACGGACGAACAAACGACGACCATTCTCAATAAAATCCTCGACCTCATTTTTGCCTCCGTTTTTGATGGCAAAACCTCCCTGGGGGTTGAACGAGTCAAGCTGTTACAAGAGATTTTTGAATACGCCATGGACGTGGTGGTAGCTGAATACCCGAATCGATTGGGCTTGGTGGTGGTCAAAATCCTGGTTTCACCCGAAACTGGCATCGATTTCAGCGAAGGTTTCAACCGCCCGCTGGCCGACGACATTGTCGAGGCAGCGCTGATTCTTTTTACCCAACACCCCAATTTGATTGTGGACGATGTGGCGTTAGAACGCATTATCGGTGGGGTAGCAGAGGCAGTAAGCAAGGCGGGCATTCACCAACCGGGATTGCTCTCGGAAATTGTACGTTTGGTCTTAATCAAAACGGCGGACAACATTGAGCTCTTGGTCGAAACCAACCCCGATGATTTGGAATACCTGCTGGTGATTGCCCTGCGTGAAATCCTGCAATCCTTTGGTGCCGAACCGCCTCACGGGCGCTGGAAACCACGCTTCACCCCAGAACAACTGATTGATCTGACCGAATTTCTCCTGGATGAAGTGGTGCAAAACCCCGCCTGGATTACCGATAAAGTACACCAAAACAGCCTCTTGCGCGAAGTGCTGGACTTGTCCATGCGTGCCATGCAAAAAGTGCCACCGGGCCAACGCCTCAATGCACAGACCTTTGAGTATGTGCTGGACATAGTGCTGCGTGGGGTGTCGCGCAGCCGCAAATTGCTCGAAAAAATTCACATCAGCGATGACCAAACCGAGGGTGCGATCTTGGAAAAGGTACTCGACTTGGTGCTCAACTGCGTATTCCCTCCCTCCGAAGGTGCAGCGGTGGACAAACCACAACTGCTCATCGACCTGCTGGAATTTGTTTTTGACGTGATTTTAGCTGAAAATCCTGATGCCAAAGGGCTTGCTCTGCTGGAATTGATCCTGTCTAATGCTGCCGGGATTGATTTTTCCAAAGGATTTGATCGGGATCAGGTAGAAGAACTGCTGGAAGCCGCCCAATACGCAATTGGTCAACACCCCGAATTGGTGTCGGGCAAACCAAGTTTGGCCGACATCATTGCCGATTGCTCTGCCGCCATTCAGTTGCTGAGCATGGATCATCCCAATATTGGCGCGAAAATCCTGAGTATGCTCCTGGAAAACAGCGCCGATAACCTGGAAGCAGTGCTGGATACCCGCAGTCCCAGCCCCAAACACCTGCTGGTGGAGGGCTTGCAGCAAATTGTGCTCAGCATTTCCGCCGAACGTGGCAATGGCCGCTGGTCGAGATTGATTTCGGAGGAGCAAATGCTGGAGTTGATCGAGTTTGTACAAGAGCAGTCGATTGCGATCCCGGATTTTCTGAAGGACGATTTTGTGTTTCGGGTACTCGATTCCATTTTGGGGGCCATGGATCACAAATCCCCGCAATGGCGGCCCCCTTTTGCGGTCTTGCAAATTTTGATGGAAAATCTACTCATCGTTGCCAATGAACACCGCGAGTTGTTGCGCAAAACCAATATACCCGAGCGCAGCGAGCAGCCACTGGTTTTGATGTATCTGGTTGAAAAACTGTTGGAGTTGCTTTTCCGTCAGGATAAGAATACGCATCGCACTATTACGCAACTCCCAACTTTGGATGTGGTGATCGACTTTTTCCTGACCACCCTCGAAGAATGGGACATCAACGAGCACGCGGTAGACAAAGCAGCCAGTAAGTTGCAATTCCACCTCGACCGCTATACCGTTGGGGATATTTCACTGGAAGATTTATTGGACGAATTGAGTCCTGATGAAGACTTTTAGTTGAAACTACCGCCAATCCAAAATTTACTCCCCGAAAGTTCCAAACTTTCGGGGAGTTCCAAGCAAAGACCAAATGGTATAATGACCTCACCTATTTCTTCCAAGCTTCCGCCACCTGCTTCTGTACGCCCAGGCCATCAATGCCCAATTCGACCACATCGCCCGCTTTAAGGTAACGCGGTGGCTTAAAGCCCAAACCTACGCCAAATGGCGTGCCAGTAGAAATTACATCTCCAGGCAACAAGGTCATGAACTGGCTCAGGTAGTGGATCAAGAAAGGTATTTTGAAAACCAGATCGTCGGTATTCGAATCCTGCAACATTTCGCCATTCACCGACAGCCATAGCCGCAGATTGTGTGGATCCCCCAATTCATCTGGCGTAACCAGGTATGGGCCCAATGGCGCAAAAGTATCCGCACTTTTTCCCTTGACCCATTGGCCCGAGCGCTCCAATTGGAACTCCCGCTCCGAGTAGTCATTGTGCAACACATACCCTGCTACATGATCCATGGCATCAGCCTCTTCCACGTAGCTGGCTTTTTTGCCAATCACCACTGCCAACTCCACTTCCCAGTCGGTTTTTTCGGAGTTTTTTGGGATGATCAGGTTGTCAAAAGGTCCACAAATGGCGGAAGTAGCTTTGAAAAACACTACCGGTTCGGCGGGTACGGCCATTCCGGATTCAGCGGCGTGTTTGGCGTAGTTCAAGCCGATGCAAATGAGTTTGGAGGGGCGACCTACACAGGGGCCGAGGCGTTCGGTGTCAGGAACACTGGGGCAATTGGCGGCATTGGCAGCCAGCCAGGCAGCTAGTTCAGCGATTTTGCCGCTGGCAAAAAAGCGCTCGTCAAAGTCTGCGGTGAACGCGGATACGTCGATGCGACGACCGTCTGGGAGTTGGACACCCGGTTTTTCGGATTCAGGGGCGCCGAAGCGGATTAACTTCATGTTTTTTGTTATAGGCCACCATCCCACGAATAAATTCGTGGGGTGATGCGGTTTTTCATAGCCTCCCACGAATGAATTCGTGGGGTGGCTTCCCACGGCTGAAGCCATGGGGTTGAATCTGTTTATAATGGCTTCCCACGACTAAAGTCATGGGGTGGCTGCTTTGGGTTTGACGATACAAATGGGGTGTGACCCTTAGTTGTTGAGGCGAGTGAAACCACCATCAAGGGGGTAATCACAACCAGTGATGAAACCTGCTTCTTCGGAGCAAAGGTACAGCGCCAGATAAGCCACTTCAACTGGTTTGGCCATGCGCCCAATGGGTTGAGTTTTGGACAATTTATCGAACATCTCGGCTTCTTGACCGGGATAATTTTTGCTTAAAAAACCGTCTACGAAAGGAGTGTGCACCCGAGCGGGTGAGATGCAGTTGCAGCGGATGTTGTGTTTGAGGTAATCTTTGGCGGTCGCCAGGGTCATGCTCAATACTGCGCCTTTGGCTGTGCTGTAAGCCAGTCGGTCGGGGATGCCGATTGTGGCTGCTATGGATGCCATGTTGAGGATCACGCCGCCGCCCTTGGCTTTCATCAGGGGAATGGCCGCATGCAGGCAGTTGTAAACCCCCTTGACGTTGATGTTCATCACGCGATCAAAATCAGCTTCGCTGGTGTTTTCCGCGTTGCCAATGTGGGCAATCCCGGCGTTGTTGACCAGGATGTCAAGGGCACCAATTTCCTGAAAGATGGCTTTCATCTGCGTTTGATTGCTGATGTCGCAGGCGTAAGCACTGGCCTTTCCTCCTTGGTCGAGAATGCTTTGTACTGCTGCTTGTGCAGTAGCTTCATTCAGGTCCAGAATGTATACCTCAGCGCCCTGCTGGGCAAATACCTGGGCAATCGCCAGCCCAATGCCGCTACCAGCTCCAGTGATGGCCGCTTTTTTGTTTTGTAGGGAAAAAAGCATTGCTTAAAGTTGAAAAGTTGAAATATTTAAAGTTGAAATGTTGTCGGCAACCTTAGACATGGGGATTGCTCCAGCGGGAATGAAAAGCCAAACTCTTCAACTTTTCAACCCTAAATTTTTCAACTGTTTTAAAATCCTTCCTCCTCCATCCTTCCCGTCAATTGTCGCACAATCTTGAATTGATTTAAAAACTCCTTTGCGATCACCCGAATGATGGTGTAGGCAGGA
>JAIYAV010000045.1 GCA_027488855.1 Saprospiraceae bacterium | reverse complement strand
GTAAAGTCTGCCATTTCTTTCATTCCGGCGACGTCTCTGATTGGGCCATCATAAATAAATCCGTTACCTGATCTGCCAAGAATGGAATTGGCCAGGTTGTCACCTACGGTTGGGCCATCAATTTCAGCACCGTGATGATCAACCACATACACGTCGCCGGGTTGCAGCATGTCGATCGGCCAGGCATTGGGAGCCAGCACGCGTCCATCGGTTTTTCCTTTTTCCTGAATGGCTTTCTGAATGTCTGGTCTGCCGGGAATAAAGGTGGCGGTTAAAGCTCGCCCCACCAGTACTCCTTCAGGGTGAACCTGCATCCAATTTCCTTCGTATTGGTAATTGAACCCAGCGCCTCGACAGGTCGCCCAGGCTTCCTCCAGCGTGACCAATTTCATCCTTTTTAAAATGTCGTCGGAAACTTTGGGCCTCCCGTCGGGGAATCGTTCTCCTTTCCATTCGGGGGTGAGAAAGGCCAATTCTTCTTTGGAGCTTTGCTGCGCTTGGAGCGAGAATGGGAGCAATACAATAAAGAGCCAAAACGTGTTTAAGGCTTTCATGTCGAAAAAGATTTTAATGTTTTCTGTTTGTTTGTTTCCCTACAGTTTCGGTTGATCAACCAAGCCTGCATGGTACTAAAGTACATTTTTTTCTGAAAAAAGTAGAAATCAATCGTGGCTGAGTAAAAAATTGATTACCAGGTTCTTTTACTCATCATTTGGTCGAGTTCAGCGCGGGTCATCTTGCCCAGTTCGGGGTGTTTTTCCAGCCAGGCTAAAAAGGCTATTTTGAGCTCATCCGTCCACTGGCTATCGATTTCTCCGGTGCTGTATTTGCCCGTTTTGACCATTTCAAAGCCGAATTGGTCTTTTCGGATGACAAATTCTGCTGTGCTGACCACTTGCTCGGCCAAATGTGCGGGCACAAAAAGCACCCCTTCGATGGTCGCAATCACCAGATCACCGGGAAGAACAATGGCATTGCCAATCCGAATGGGGCTGTTTAGTCCCATCAGCACCATTTGCTCGGTAAAAGAGGGGTGAAAATCCCGTACAAAAGCATTGAAACCTTTGAGGTTGGTGATTTCCTGTAAATCCCGGCAAGCACCATCAAAGACTACCCCATTTCCGGATTTGCTAAAGATGGAATTGGCCAGGGTAGCGCCCATGATTGGGCCGCCGCCTATTTTGCCAAAAGCATCGGCAACGTACAAATCACCCTTGGTGAGTACATCGATTGGCCAGGCATTGGTGTTCCCTTTCCGGCCTTGTTTGGCCCCTCTTTCCTTGATGTTTTTTTCAACATCGGGTCGGCTGGGCAGGTACATGGCGGTGACGGCCCGACCGGTCATGGTTTGGTTGTTGACCATTTTCCAGCCACCTTCGTATTGGTTGAGGTAACCTTCATTTTTAAGCACAGTCCAGGCGTCATCGATCATGATGTGCTTCGCCCTTTCCAAAAGCGCATCCGGGATTTTTGGCCTGCCATCGGCAAAGCGTTCCCCTTTCCATTCCGAAGTGAGGAAGATCAATTCTTCTTTGGAAATGGTTTGAGCTGGTGAGAGCGCGGTGATTAAAAAGAAAACAAGTAGTAGTAAAACAGGAAAACAAGCTTTCATGTGTGTGCGAAATTTTAATCTTTAAAAAGCAGTGGTGCCATCTGGTACAAACTACGTCTCCAGGTCTGGAACTCATGGGCTGTACCTTCAGAAATATACGAAACAACATTAAAACCTGCTTCTTTTAGTGCTGTAGCTGCATTTTTAACCCCATCAGGTCGTTCTTTGCTGCCGCAGCTCAGGAAAACGAGCTTCACCTTGGTTTTGTCTTTGATATCGACAGGTGCATAAATTCCACCACTGAGTAATCCAAAATGTGAAAAAACCTCAGGGCGGTTAATGGTGATGGTTTTGGTTTCCATGCCACCCATTGAAAGACCAGCCATGGCGCGCTTCTCCTGTTTGGCAATGGTGCGGAAAGTTTTGTCCACGTATGGAACCAGTTCATCAATGAGTACAGTCTGAAATGGCTTAATGTCAAAATTTCTGATTCCACCAAACTTGATTTCATTGGTCATTCCATAGGTCATGACAATGATAAAGGGCTTAATTTTTCCCGCTGCGATGAGGTTGTCCATGATCAGATTGGCACGCCCCTGGTTGCTCCAAGCGGTTTCATCTTCGCCCCAACCGTGCTGCAAGTACAATACAGGATAACGTGTTTTGGTGCTTTCAAAATACCCGGGAGGCGTATACACAAAAGCCCGGCGCGAGGTATTGGTGCTGAGTGAAGGGAAAAGAATTTGCTGCACATTCCCGTGCGGAACATCCTTCAGGGCATAAAAATCCTGATCGTGGGCGGGAATCTCAATGCCACTTTCCCAACGCACCGAGCCGTAATAATTGAGCGCTCCGGGGTCGTTAAATTTTCCGCCATCAATATTGACATTGTAGTAGTGAAAGCCCTCGTCCATGGGACCTGCGGTAGTGCCCATCCAGAATCCATCAGCGGCTTTGCTGAGTTTGGTGCCCCCTCGGCCACCTAAGCCAAGGCTCACCCGGACACTGTCAGCCGCAGGTGCATTGATGCGAAACCGGGCGTACCCCTGCGAGTTAACTTGTGGGTACTCTTGCCCTGGCTGATTGAGGATCGAGGGTTTGAAGTCCTCTTTGATTTCGGCTTGACCGCCTTGGCCAAAGCTTAAAGAAGCAGAAAGTGCAAACAGCATTGCTGTTGCAAAGAGAATTCGTCTCATGATGTTTTTTGTTTGTTGTTTATAGTCTTGAATTAGTGCTGATTGTCATCCCCCAGAAACCAATGCGCTGATTAGCGAATCACCTGGGTAATGCGTAATGAAAAACACTAAAATAATTGTCTAAAATACAATTATTTTGGATTGTGGGGAGAAAATGGGGGGGGAAATTTCGTGCTTGACAATATGATTCGTTCCTTGAAAACAGAAAAATGTTTGCGCAGTGGAGAATGGGATGATTTGTTTGGATACTTCTATTTTGATTGATTTTTTCAGAGAAGAAAATTTGGCACAAAAAAAGCCTGTGAGATAACAAGTACCTCACAGGCTTTCCTCTTCAAATCAAGCTATCCCTTATTGCGGATACCCCGGATTCTGAGTTTTCAAATTCGGATTATTCAGCAGCTCCTGCTTTGGAATAGGCAGCAACAAATGCTTACTTTCCAAAGGCCGATTGGAGCTCAAATTGACATGCCCCACAAATTCATCAAACTTCTTGGTGTTTTCGTTAAACACCTTGCGCAAACGCACCATGTCAAACCAGGTGATTTGTTCATAGCACAACTCATACCAACGCTCTTTCCAAACCGCCTCACGGAATGAGGCTTGATTGTAAGTTGCCAATTCTGGCGTAGTCAGTTTGGCCCGATCTCTGATGCGTTTGAAAGCATCATAAGCCGCTTGGGTCGGTGCGCCCAATTCGTTTTGCGCTTCTGCAAACAACAACAACACTTCAGCATACCGGATTTGTGGCACGTTCAGGTTGTTTTGGCGGGTACCAGCCACTCCAGAAGTACCACTCGAAGTGCGATTGAAGTGTTTGAAAACATAAGGTGCACCCAGGTCAAAACGCGCGCCGTTGCCGTTGGTGAAATAAGTCGTGTAGAAATAACCATCCTGGTCTTTTGCCCGCAAATCACCACTCTCGTATGATTTGTAAAAAGCTGAGGTAGGCACACTACTTCCGGTTCCACCGGGGCCGCTAAACGTTACAGGCTTAAAGTTCGGATAAAAATTCTCCATCGGATTACCCGCCACTAAATTATTGTATTGCAGCATAAAGAGATGCTCAACGCGGTTTTCGGTACTTTCTTTGTGCACATCTTCGTAAGTCGTAAACAGGTTGATTGAACCAGGATTGGCATTGGCATAGGTGATCACCTCGGCTGCTTTATCCGCCGCCAACTTGTAATGCGAGGCTCCTTTATTCAATGGAAATCCGGCCATGGTCAAATACACCCGGGCCAACTGCGCTTTTACCGCAGCCAAATTGACCCGGCCACTGACGTCCATCCAGGCCAAACCAGCGGCCTCGGCAGCAATCAAATCATCTACAATCAGTTTGTACACTTCTTCTTGTGGCGTCCGTGCAGGTAAAAAATCTTCTGAAGCAGCCGTTTGTGGCGCGGTGATGAGTGGAATATCGCCCCACAATCTAACCGCGGTAAAGTAAGCCGAAGCACGCAAAAAGCGGGCTTCACCCAAAACTTTTTTCTTTTGAGCTTCCGGCATAGGCGTGATCGGTGGCACTTTTTCAATTACTTGGTTGGCCTGCGCGATCACTCGGTACAATCCGTTCCAATAATTGACCACGTGGGCGGTATTGCCATCGTGTACAAGTCCATACAAGTTGTTCAAATCCGAGTTTTGCGCTGTTTCGGTAGTTGAGGTACCCGTGAGGGCTTCCAACAACTGCCAGTTGCTCGAAAAGATCCCGGCACCACCGCCCATAAAACGCAGGTCTGCATAAACAGAGGCAAGCGCCGCTTCGGCATGGTCAGGAATGGTATAAAAACTATCGGGTGTAAGGTTGGACGGAGCTTGTTCGTCCAAAAAATCACTACAACCCGCGGTCCCCAGCAAGATCGCCCCAACGAGCGTAGCCTTGCCGATATATTTGATGATGTTCAATTTCATGACAATTGATGTTCTTTTGAATTAAAAAAGTGCTTAAAGGCCAATTTGCAAACCAACCATATAGATAGTAGGCTTGGGATAGTTGTGCCAAATCATACCCTGAGAAAACGCACTGTTGTTGTTTCCTTGATTGGTAGGAGTTACTTCAGGGTCACCCACGATCTTGTCTTTTACGGCCAGGAAGAAGTTTTGAGCAGAGGCATAAATCCGCAGACGGCCCATTCTGAGCTTATTGAGGACTTGTCCAGGGAAAGTGTACCCAAGCAATAAATTCCGACCGCGTAGGAAAGAACCATCCTTGATCCACCAAGAATCTACGTTGGTGACATAACCCGCGCGTGTGTCGCGAATTTCGGCAATCATCGTATTCTGATTCTGCGGAGTCCAGGCATTCAATACCGAGCTGTAGCTGTTGGCCAGAGCTTGGCGGTCTTCGCTGGCGTGCAAGTTCATCATCATGACATCATTTCCAAGCGAAAATTGAAGTTCCAAGGTCAAGTCAAAGTTCTTGTAACGAAATGTATTCGTCATTGCACCCCAGGCGCTGGGACTACCATTGCCGATGATGCTACGGTCGGCGTCGGTAATGGCCTTATCACCATTGACGTCCTTATACTTGATGTCTCCTGGCAAAATGGTGAGACCGTTGCGATAGCTGGTAAATTTAGCAGCTTCCTCACGCTCGGATTCACTCCAAATTCCCAAGCGCGTAAGGCCCCAAAATGAACCCACTGGCTCACCAATCCGAATGATGTTGGTCGGGTTGGTAAAGTTGGGTCCACCTACATTAAAAATGTCGGAAGGAGTTGCCAGTGAAAGTACTTTATTCCGGTTTAACGAAACGTTCACATTGGTGGTCCATTGAAAATCACCACGGTCAATGTTGCGAGTATTCACTGCAAACTCAAAACCTTTGTTGTACATCGATCCCACGTTTCTGCGGATGGTGCCATAACCACTCGTTGTAGGCACGGGTGCATCCAAAAGCATATCGGTTGTTTTGCGGTAGTAATAATCTGCTTCTATCGAAATCCGGCCTTTGAACAAAGAGAATTCAATCCCAACATCCGTCTGCGCCGTTTTTTCCCAACGCAAATCGGGGTTAGCCAAACGGTTAATGCCTGTTCCTGCTATACGTGCATCGTTGTAAATGGTAGCGAAGTTGGAGCTCAACAAGGACAAGGAGGAATAAGCTGGAATCTCAGAGTTACCAGTCAAACCATAGCTTGCGCGAAGTTTCAAGTTTGAAATAAGTGTATTCCCTTTCAAGAAGCCTTCTTCAGACACCCGCCAAGCGACGGCACCCGATGGAAAAAACGCAAATTTGTGGTTGTCTCCAAACTTGGAAGAACCATCTGATCTGCCCGTAAGGGTGAATAAATACTTGTTAGACAAAGTATAGTTGAGGCGTCCAAAATAGGAATTAAACGCAAAACGCGATGCGCCAGAGCTAACCGTAGGGTTGGTGGCACCAGCTCCCAGGTTGTTGAATCCGAAATAGTCAGTAGCAAAGTTGTTCACACTGGCACCCATACCAAAAGTATTGGTTTCTTGCCAGGAGACGCCCAATAAGCCATTCAGCGAGTGTTTGTCGCCCAATTGCTTGTTGTAGGTCAGGTAGTTCTCCAATGACCAGAAACTTTCTTTGTTGTTATTGGTAGAGGCGTTACCATTGCCACCGATGTTCAGGGTGCGGGTTTGCGATTGGTTGATTTCTTGCGTCAGCACGTTGATACCAAGCACGGTGCGCATCTCCAAACCTTCGGCTAAACGGATGTTGGAATACAAACTTCCCAGGGTTGTTTGGGTGTTCATAATGAACTTACGCCCCATCAAACGGTGAACGGAGCTGAAGGTACCTTCAGCAAATGGGAAATCGCGGTTGTTGGCATATGTTCCATCTTCGTAATTCACTGGCAAAAACGGAAAGTCTTCTACAATCTGTCGAGCGATGGCATCATTTTGATCGACAATATTCTCGGTTTGGTTGTTGTAGCTCAAGGTACCGCCTACTCTTAGCCATTTTTTTACCTGGTCGTCGATCGTAAAGCGGCCAGAGTATCTTTTCATGTAAGAAGTCTTGAGCAAGCCCTGATCATCGCGGTAACCCAGCGAAATGGAGTGCTGGGTGCGCTCATTGCCACCACTAAAACCCAATTGGTGGTTTTGTGAAAGCCTACGTTGAGAGGTTTCTTCAAACCAATCTGTATCGAATTTAGGCGTACCATCACTGTTGAACACCCGTGGGTCAGTACGGCGCAATTTGGGGTTCAAGTACGCCCATTTGCCTGCTGCCCAGCCTGCGGGGTCGTATTTGGCCATGTTGGCCCAAGCCAAATCTTCTACAGCCATGTATTCTTTGGCGTTCAATACTTCTGGCCGGTTTGGTCCGATGGTATTGACGCTGAAATCGCCGTTGTAGGTTACTGAACCTTCGCCTGCTTTTCCTTTTTTGGTAGTGACCAAAATGACCCCGTTGGCACCTCTGGCACCATAAATGGCGGTTGAAGACGCATCTTTGAGTACCTCTACCGAAACGATGTCGTTGGGGTTGATGTAGTCAATGGCCGAGCTGAATTGAGTTTGGTTACCCTGAGGAAGCATCACCCCGTCCACCACGTAAAGCGGGTTGTTGGAAGAGTTGATGGAACTAAATCCACGCACGCGGATGGTCGTTCTACCGCCTGGGCGACCCGAGTTGGTGTTTACTTGCACCCCGGCAATTCTTCCAGACATTGCCTGGGTAAGTGATGATGCGGGGCGTTCCTGGAGTTGGTCAACTTTGATGGAACCAACCGAACCAGTCAAATCCGATTTCTTGGCCGTTCCATACCCGATTACCACAACGCCCTCTAACAGCTTTGCGTCTGTTTTTAAGCTGACGGTAATCGTGGTTTGAGCACCTACTACGATTTCTTGTGTAAGATAACCGGTGTAGGAGAAGACCAAAGTTGCATCCTCCGGTACTTCTAAATTGAACTGTCCGTTTACGTCAGTTACCGTACCATTCGTCGTACCTTTCACTAAAATACTCACGCCAGGTAGTGCTGAATTGGTTTCATCCAGAACTGTACCATTGATGGCTTTAACTACCCTTGCTTCAGTTTCCACTTTTTCGAGTGGTGCTCGGTTGGGTGTGGCATACAAAATACCAGAACAGCAAATCAGCAGTGCGATTTGGGGGAGCAGCAACCGACCAAAATGAGGCCATGTTCCGCTTGAGTGTAATTTTTTCTTCATTTTGTTAAACCCGAAATGGGAGATTAAGGGGATGAGAGAATTTTATTTTACAAACTTAGACAAACTAAAAAAAAAAAATTAAATACTGTAGTAAAGATTACATTAAATTTTTAACCTCGGATGCAATAAAAATTTACATACTTGAAAAATCAGGATTATTGTAATGGAATCAACCACAGTTAACCCCTTGCAGGGCTCGTTTCAACGAATGCCTACAAAGTGTTAACAGTGATTGAACTAAAATCTAAAACTCCATTAATTCACAAACATCACCCCCTTCTCCTTCGCCATTTGGTTGATTTTATAAAGGTTGCCATCGATGGTATTTTTCAGTTTACCCAATTCCTCATCCACCATTTGACTCAACTTTCCACGCACTTCTTCCCCTTGTTTCGTAGGTCGAAAATCCCCCTGAGCTTGTTCTACCATTAAATGCGCTAGACGGTTGTTCAACTTGATGCCGTAGTTGAGCGGATCCTGCACACTCTGGTTTTTGGTTTGGTGGATGTTGTTTTCGATGGTATTCAGTTCCTCTTCAAATTTTTTGATGGCGTCCATCATGTCCTTGTTCTTCTCGTCACTGCCCAGTTTGTTTTTCAGGTAACCCAGGTCTTCTTTAATCTTGCGCAAGTTGATGATGCCTTCATTGGCTTCGGTGACCTTGTTGCGCACCTTCATCAGGAAATCAAATTGTGCCTGAAAATCTTCGGGGCTGGTATTCAAACGTGGGTCTTTGAGGATTTCAAAATCCTGGGTTTGGCTTTTCCCGTTTACCGTCAGGCGGACCTGGTATTTGCCGGGTACTGCTTTAGGGCCTTGATTGGGTGAACCATAAAAGACCATGCCGGGAAAGGTTTTGTAACCCGGATAACGCATATCCCACACAAAGCGGCCACCACCTGCTTTGACGGTGATCAGGTTCAACTTGTCCTTGGCCTTGGTGCTGAAGGTACGAATGGTATCGCCGTCGCTCTCCAGGATATCAATTTTCACTTCGGCCTTGTCGTCCAGTTTTTTGATGAAATAATGGATCATCACCCCGTTGGGATGGTTTTCACCTTCTAGTTTGGGGTCGCGGCGATTGCTACCGGCCATGCGGTAAGTTGGCATGGGTTGATAGAGGATGGCCTCTTTGGCGGCTATTTCTGTGCTCAGCTGTTGCAAGGGGGTCAAGTCATCGATCAGCCAGAAGCTACGCCCGTGAGTAGCGGCGATGAGGTTGTCGTTTTTGACCGCCAGATCGGCAATGGGCACGGGAGGCAGGTTGAGTTGTAGTTTTTGCCAATTGTCTCCATCATCAAAGGAGACCCAAACGCCTTTTTCGGTGCCCGCATACAGCAGTCCTTTGCGTTTTTGGTCAGCTCGGACCACCCGGACGAATTCATCTTTGGGGATTCCTTTGGTCGTGACGGTCCAGGTTTTGCCATAATCCAGCGTCCGGTAAATGTAGGGCGTGTAGTCGCCAAACTTATAAGAAGTGGCCGCGATGTAAGCCTCACCTTTCACAAAAGGGCTGACCTCCACGGCATTGATCATGTTGAGTTTGGGGGACATGGGGGGCGTTACGTTTTTCCAATTTTTGCCCCCGTCCTGGCTCAGGTACACCAGGCCATCGTCGGAGCCCGTCCAGATTTCACCCTCTGTGTAAGGCGATTCCGCTGCCGCAAAAATATTGGCGTAGTACTCCGCTCCAGTATTGTCCTGCGTGATCGGGCCGCCGGAAGATTTGATCGTTTCCGGATCAGCGCGGGTCAAATCGGGGCTGATTACTTCCCAACTTTCACCACCATTCAAACTCATGTGCAAGTGATTGGAGCAAGCGTAGAGTTTTTTAGGGTTGTGCGGGCTAAAAAAGACCGGGTAGTTCCAGTTGAAGCGGTACTTCATGATGTCGGCACCGGAGCCTGCAGGCAGGTCGGGATAGACATTGGTGGAGCGTTCCTGGCCCGTTTCCAGGTTTTGCATGGTCATGTAGCCTTTGTAATCACCTCCATACACAATTTCGCTATTCAGTGGGTCGGGGGCCAGGTGGGCACTTTCGCCAATGGCCAGTGCATCCCAGTCTTTTTCCGTCACAGCCCGCCCATTGGTACGGTGTGGAATGCGCACGCTGGTATTGTCCTGCTGCGCCCCGTAGATGCGATACGGAAAATGATTGTCGGTTGATACGCGGTAAAACTGGGCGGTGGGTTGGTTGTGGTAGGTCGTCCAGTTGTTGCCGCCATCGTTAGACACTTGCGCACCGCCATCGTCGGCCATGATCATACGGCGGTTGTTGTCGGGGTCAATCCAAAGATCGTGGTGGTCGCCGTGAGGGGCGTCTTTGAGGGTGAAGGTTTTGCCTCCATCCTTGGATATGCCGTAGCTCACGTTCATTACGTACACGATGTCTTCATTCTGGGAATCGGCAGTAATGCGGCAATAATACCAGGCCCGTTGAAGCAGGGCGCGATCCTGGTTGATGCGGGCCCAGGTTTTGCCGCCATCGTCGGAGCGGTAAACGCCACCTTCCTTGTTTTCGATGATGGCCCAAATCCGATTGGAATTTTGGGGAGAAACGGTCACCCCGATGATGCCGTTGATGCCAGTGGGCATGCCGGGTTTGTCGGAGAGGTTTTCCCAGGTGTCGCCGCCATCGGTGCTTTTCCAGAGTTTGGAATCAGGGCCGCCACTGTCCATGCGGTAACCATTGCGGGTCATGTTCCAGGTGCTGGCGTAGATGATGCGGGGGTTGTTGGGGTCGAGGATGAGGTCGGCTGCCCCAGCTTTATCGTTGATGTAGAGGATCTTTTTCCAAGTTTGACCACCGTCCATGCTGCGGAAAACGCCGCGCATTTCATTGGGTTTCCAGAGATTGCCCAAAGCGGCTACGTACAGCACATCGGCGTTTTTGGGGTGTACCCGGATGCGGGCAATGTGTCGAGAATCCTGAAGGCCAATGCTTTTCCAGCTCGCTCCTGCGTCAGTGGATCGCCAGAGTCCGGCACCGGAGGCTACGTTGTTGCGCAGGGTTTGTTCACCTTCGCCTACGTAGATCACATTGGGGTCGCTCTCAGCCACGGCAACCGCGCCGATGGAGCCTCCGAAGTATTTGTCGCTGATGTTGTCCCAGGTTTGGCCCGCATCCTGGGTGCGCCAGACTCCCCCACCGACGGTACCGAAGTAGTACAAATTGGGATTGCCGCGTACGCCCGTGGCGCTACTGGAACGCCCACCGCGGAAGGGGCCTAGTTCGCGCCAGCGGAGGCCTTCGTAGAGTGCAGGGTCAAAAGTGAGGGATTTGCTGGTTTGGGCCAGGCTCAGGATGCTGAATAAGAGCAGTGTGCCCAGGGAGAGAATGGATTTTTGCATTTGGTTCGGCTTGTGTTGGTTTCTGGGGATTAAAATAGGGAAAAATGGGGAGGGTTGTTGCTTGGAGGTTGATTATTTCAACATTTCGCCAAGGATTTTCTCCAACTCCTCCGCCTTGGGATGAATCGCCAAAATCACCCCTTTTGCATCCACCAAATAGGTATTTCCGCCACCACCATCAATGTTGTACTTGTTCCAAATCCCATTCTGCTTGTCCAACTCGATCAGGTTTTTCCAGGGGTATTTGTCTTTTTTTACGGCAGCTTTAAACTGTTCATTGGTCTTGAACTCAGCAGCGACGCCCACAATGGTGAAGCCTTTGTCCTTGTATTTTTCGTACACGGGGATCATACTTTTGCTCAGGTAGCGGCAAGGGCCACACCAGGAGGCCCACATGTCGATCACCGCTACTTTTCCCTTAATCAGTTCGGAAACTTTCTTCACTTCACCATCAATGGTTGGAGCAGAAAAATCCAGGAAATGGTCTCCAACTTTTAGATTGTGGATGGCATTCAGCATTTCTGCAATTTTTGGGGTGTAGGGATGGCTGGGGTACAATTTGGAGAAAGTTGGGAATAGCTCGGTTACAGCCATAATATCGATGTCTTTTTTGTCTTCTTCATACCGGACAACTTGATCCAAAAGAAGCGAATAAGAAAATACATCTGGGTGCTGTTTCATGTATTCGTATTTCCAACCCGCATCAAGCGTCCGTATTGAGTCTCCTTTGTTGATCAATTGCTGATTAAACCGCACCATCTTTTGGGTGAGTTCACCACCCGATATGGTATTCTGGGCATAATCTTCGAGCGAGTGCAACCCAAAGTTAAGTGTGCCATTTTCTGCAAAAAAACTCACTGGTTTCCAGCCGCCATCTTCAAATTCATCTTCAAAAACCAATTCATACTGCTCTACAAAAGGAGCTTCAAATTCAAAACTGAATGCGTTTTTAATGATGGGAATTTTAATGCCAGAAAAACGTACATCTTCAGTTGCTTTGAGCAAGATGAGGGTTTTGGATTTTCTTCCGATTACTTTGCCCTCCAGTTTGCAGCGGATATTTTGTGCAAAGGGGTTGCTAAAGTTCAGGCAGAAAGCAAATAGAAATGTGAGGTAGAAAATCTTTTTCATGTTGAGGTTTTTTAATTTTTAATTGTTTGAGGTGTATACCAATTCGTCTCTACAAACCTACCAAATATCTTGTTTTGTTCCAAAAGATGGGTCTACTTTAACGTGAGTTTTGAATGAATGGAATTGAAAATCAATTCGATAAATCCCAGAGGAGGTATTTTGCTGCCTGGAGGGCAGCTATCTTGGTAGATATAAGGTAATCAGGATATTGTTGCGGCTGCCGGGGGGGCAGCTATCTGTAAGGTTTTGTCAAAGATAGCTGCCCCCCGGGCAGCCTGGAACCATAAACATTCCGTTATTTCTACCCAGATAACTGCCCTCCTGGCAGTTTTAATTCAAAACTCACGTTACTTTACTATTTGCTCAATTAAATCACGAAAAGTTTTCACCTCTCCTGTTAGGATTTCATCTCTACCAGCATCAAAAATGTTAATTGTGTTCCAAAAGCCCTTTTTATTTCTCCTGATTTCAATTTTTTCAATTGGTCGTGTACCCGTAAGCGTAATTTCTTCGATCATGGGTGAAAAATACCTTCCCAGATAATCTGCCAAATCAGAAGAAGGCCGGAGGTTTGAAACATTGACTCCTTTTTTTTGCAAATTCCTTTTGATGGCCAAGAAAACAGTGCCCTTTAAACAAGCATGTCCAAATAGAATCTTTGGCTCATAATTGTCTTTGTGAGCGTACTTTGAGATTAGTCTACAAACGTCAATCAGCTGCCTCTGCTTAGGTGGTTCCAAGGTAGCATACCATTCTTGTTCCGATATGTCCAGTCTAAATTCTTGGTTGAGGAATTGGCTAAGTTTTTTCCAACCCAATAGGTCGTTTGCTAATCGCCATGCCTGAATGGTCATTTCCGGAGTGATTGTTGCACCTGGGTCTGCATCCAGATCGAGTGGGCTACAAAGACGGTGCTGCTCTTTGAAAATTTCAAGGATTTCGGAAGGTGTGTATTTTGAGGTGGTGTTGATCATATTGTCACAATATTCTTCGATTATCAAAAATCGCCTCAGCATATATTTTTGATTTCATGTACTGAAGATCAGTTGCAAGTTCTTTGATAAAGGGATTCCCTTTTTCTTTCCATGTCTTAATTTGAGCATCACTCAAATTAATTTCCCTTACTAAGTCGGCGATTCCACCTAGGTAAACCCAAAGTATATATTTGTCCGAGACCTTCGTAAAAAAATATGACCAGTCTTCCCAATCAATAATTTCACCTTCTACAGTTAATAAGTCAAATTGCAAAGGCGTAATTTTGACGTCTTGGCCTTCAGTGATGTGAATAACATACGTCTTGTTATTGTCTGATAGCGAATCTACAATGTACTTTTTGCTTACTGCCTCTAAATGAAAGTCGTCTCGAAGAAAATCTGCTAATGTGTTTGAGTTGTCGAAAGATAATCTTGTTAGAAACCAATATAATTTATCTTGCCAGCTTTTCCAGTCAACATTTTCTTTTGTAATCAGCCATTTTTCGGTACGAGTACAAATTAAAGTCAATGACATTTTTTGGTCGCGTTATTGTTATAAATTTTGATTCTGTTCACCTTGCAACTCATCCTAAAGCTCTGTACAACTCAGCTATAAAACTACCGTTTTTTTGTCAGAGGCAAAACAACGGATTAAGTATTTACTCAATAATCCGGCCTTTGGCGCACGTCTTTTCCATCCAAGCACTGTAACCTTTCCTCCCACCCCGCATTGTTCCTTTAAACAAAACCCACCCAACCATGAACCAATTCCTGATCGCCGCTCTAGCCTTCCTCTTCCTACACAGCATTCATTTTCCAAAGCCAGCTGAAAAGCCCGAAATCGCCATCAGCACCGCAGGTAACCCGCGCATTCTGGTTGGCATCAACAACCCAATTGTTATCGTGGCCCAGCAGGCAAAACCAATCTATCGGAATCAAATCAGTCTTCGTTTTGAACATCCAAATCCAGACTCCAGTTCCCGCGCTGTTTTAACTGGCGATAAAGGACACTTCGGGTTACAAGTTGACACAACTGGGGTGCTCATTTTAAGCATCAAAACAGAGCAAGGAATCGTTGAAAAAAAACTACGTTGTGTAGCCTTGGATGTAGTAACGAGATTTGGAGGCTTGAACAAAAGTGGCAAAATGAGCAGCGGGATGTTCAAAGCCCAAGGAGGAATAATTGCTTCGATTGAATGTTGTGACATTGATGCCCGCTGTGATGTCATCGACTACGAAATCCTGAAATTCAATGCCCGGAGCATGGTTTTTCGAGGTAGCAATACGGGAGGGGCTTTTGATGCGACCATTCGTCCCATCATCAATCGAGCCCAGGCGGGCGACATTTATTGGTTTCGCAATATCCGCTATCGTTGTCCGGGTAGTGTGCAGCCTAGTTTTGCGCAAGATATTGCCATTGAGATTGAATGATTCCAAAACAAAGAGCTTGTAGCCGCACCTCTATTTTTGCCTCCAATTTAATTTACATTTTTGTAGACCTAAGTAACGGAAAATAAAGGCGTGAATATTTTTTCAAACTACCACCTCACCTTTTCAAAAACCGCAACACCATCCTTTCCTTCCCCACTACCTCCAAAAAATACACTCCCGCAGCCAGGCCACTCAAATTCTGCTTTTGAATGCCCACGCCCGCGTACAACACCTGCCCCAAGCCATTCAATACCCGATATACCTCATCGCCCTGCGCATGTTCAAGCGCAATGAAATCGACTACTGGATTCGGGTAAATCCGCAGTTTTTCGGACGCGGCAGCAATGTCTTTGGTCGGAGTAGTCAAGCTACAAAAGCCACTTTTACCGACTAGATTAGCCATTTCGGTACACAAGTAATTGTAATTGCTAATGGCATCGGCGCTTAGGGTGCTGCTGAGCAAGTTGCGGTCTTCAGTGGGGTCTACGCCTATTTGGTAAAACTGTTGGGTACCGTTGTCAAAATCCAGGAGTTTGTAGGCTTTGTTGCGCATTGCCTTGCCATCACCGGCGACAGTTGGATTTTTGAAAACTTCCGTAAAAATCCAGGAACGAATATCCGCAGCCTGATTTTTCAAGATAGGTAGAATGCTCTTGCTGTCTACGGGTTTGTTGGTAGGGATTTGGCTCTCCCAGCTGCTGTGGCCAAACAATTCCAGAATGGTGGCAAACAAATCAGTGGTATTGACCAGAGCATCACTCGCTCGATTGGGGTTGACCACCGAAGGCCCGGAAATGATGAAGGGCACACTGACCCCTTCCTGATACACACTGCCTTTGGCGCCGCCCCGGTTTTGGGAGGTGCTTGCTTCATCACCATTGTCACCAATGAAAATGATGTCGGTGTTCTCCCATTTGCCCAAGGCTTGGAGGGAGTCGAACAAGCGCCCAATTTCATGGTCGAGGGCCTCGACTGAGGCTTTAAAATAAGACTTCGGATTGGCGGCAATATCCGCAGCAGTACCACTCAAATTGGGGTATGAATGCAAGTCAGCTGGCGGCAAATGGTGCGGGGTATGCGGCGCATTAAAGGCCAGCCAGAGGAAAAAAGGTTTGTTGCCCTGGGTTTTGATCCAGGAGATGGCATTGTTCGCCGTTTCGGTGGTGGCGTAGGTAGTCACGTTGCTGGATACGCCGTTTTTTACTTTGGTCCAGTTGGTAAAACTGTTGACCATTCCAGTGAAATTGCCCTCAAAATGATCGTAGCCCATTCGATTGGGAAGAATCAAGTTGGTATTTGGCATCGGTGATTGCAGGTGCCATTTGCCGATGTTGGCTTTGGCAATGCCATTGGGGGTGTAACGGTTCAATAATTTAGGGATGGTGATTTCTGCGGTGTCCAATACTGCTGACCCTGCGCCACCGATGGCATTGCCTACGCCCGTCCTAAAACTATAGCGCCCGGTCAAAATTCCGGCCCGGGTAGGTGAGCAAAGCGGATTAGACCAGGCATTACGAAAACGCACACCCCGAGCCAGCAAGCGGCGTACGTTTGGCAACTTACAGGTATCTAGGTGGTTTTCATAAAAACCGCAGTAGTCAGACCCCAGGTCGTCGGCAATGATCAGGATGACGTTGCGCTGGGCGTGGATCTGGAAAGCCAGGAACAATAAGCCGAAAATGGGCAGGATCTTTTTGAACATCAATGTTGGATTAAAATTTTGAAAGTTTTGATGGCTTCGCCTTTTTGCAAGGATAAAAAATACCAGCCATTCTCCAGCCCACTTGTGTTGATTTGAAAGGTTTTACTGGCCAAGGGGATATTTATCTGTTGCGGTACTTGCCCCAGAGCGTTGCTCAAAGTCATCGATTTGACCACACCTTTGTCTTCGCCCTCAAAAAACAGGGTGATTTCATTTGCTGCCGGATTGGGGGAAATTCGCACCGATTCCAGTTCTGGATCAATTTGGCGAATACCCGTCGAAATGGCCTTATTGCTGCGTATACAAATCAGGTAATTGTTTGCCGTTTTTAGGTCGTAGGTGGTGATGCCAAATTGAGTATCCCAATACCAGGCACGGGTAGTCTGATTGGGCAAGGAGGTAGAAGACCAGTATTTTTTGACGCCAATGGCACTAAAAAAGGTAGTGTTTGCTGATGGGTTACTGGCACCGAAATCATTGAGCGATTGTAGTTCTTTGATGTTGGGAACCCGCCAGTCGTTTGCGCCGGCCAGGCTCAGATTTTCCGCAAAAGTCAGGGCCTGCTCCCAGGTAAAAGCGCCCGTGCCGGGTACTTTTTGCCAAATCAAATTGCTCAATTGATCGGTCACGGTGCCATCGCCATTGTCGATGAAGCGGGCACTCAGTACTTGACCTGCAAGGGGGGAGCGTACCGCCCGCACCTGAAATCGTTTCGTTCCACCAGCACTGAGGGTCTCCGTTTTGAGGTGATTGCCAATGCCACCTCCAGCATTGGTGGCCCAAACCCTGCGCGTGTCATTGTACTGAACCGTGGCCGACCACCAGTATTCCGCCGTTGAAGTAGCAAATTGGGAGACATCCAGAGCGGGGTTGTTGCGCTGGTGGTTCAAGATGCTGAAAGCTTCCAACGCCGAGGGCAAACGCCAATCGCTATGTCCCCCCAATGTGAGGGTATCACAATACTGTAGGGCTTGCTCAAAAGTCATTTCGCCGCCGTCAGTCCTTTGCCACATCAATCCGGTAACGGTATCGGTGAGTGTACCATTTCCACGATTGATAAAAAACGGAGGATTGAGCGTATAATCATGATCTTCGCCAAAAGTGGTGGTATAACTGGTGTTTTGCCCCGTGTCGGGAAGGCGAAGCATGGTTTTTATGATCCCGGTACCTGCTGCTGCTGCCACGGTATACCGAACTACCACTTCGTTATCCAATACCACGTTACTGCTCCAAATGAACTTTGCATCATTGCTCGGGTCATCAAATATGCTCGTAAAATTAGTGTATGCGGGTTTGTTATCAACCCCAATGGCGGCATTGGTGAAAGTGCTTGCGGATGGCCAGGAAGCGTCGTTGAAAGTCGGGCTAAACCAGTTGCTGGGCTTGTTCCAATGCAAGGCATAAAAAGTTGTTCCATTGTTTGAATCCTGCGTGCTGCAATTAGAGGAAAGCCTAGCGCTACCATTTTCGGTAGGGCAACTTAAATTCATGATTGGCGCGGTGTAAAAGGTCTGAGCTTTCCAATCGCTGTTTGTCGTGGCCACAATTTTATTGTTCGCATCTTTGAACACCGCAACCATCCCGCCGTCACCAGGGTGGTAAGCAAAGCCGCCGTTGTTTTCTGAGCCCAAACCTAAATTTTCTTCCCAATCCACCAACAACATGGCGATGGTGAAAGGTCTTTTCACTTTAAATCGCACAATGCTGGAATTGAACTGCGTAAAGGGCACTTTGTCCTTACCCGTGGCAATACCATTGATGTAGAGTTCGAAGTAATTGTCGGCAAAAATATAAGCGGTGATTACCTCTCCATCTGCATCAATAGTAACGATATCATTGCCACTCAAGGCAGCGATTGCCGCATTGGCAGTAAGGTAGGTCTGGCCATTGCAAACATTGTGTAAATCTGAGGCAAAGGGGAAGGCCGTGTTGGTAAAATTGGTTGCGGCGGGTACCGTCCAAACCGTTTTGTCGGTAGCGGTGATGGAGCCAAGATTGGTGACGCGGCCATTGGTACAGGAGTACAAATTGGTGGTGGTCGTTGTGGCCAAGCCTTGGGTTACCGAGGCCGTTCCGGTATACTGGGCCAGTATTACAAAGGGCAATCCTAAACAAAGTAGTAAAAAGACAAAAGTAATGCTAGGAGTAGTCATGGGCATGGTGATTCTTTTTGGTTATTGCACAATGATTTTTTTGCCAATCAGGCCTTCTTTCCACCGAATTTGTAGCAGGTAAACGCCTTTGGCAAATTGGGACACATCAAGGTTTGGCGTAAAATGGCTGGTTTTGTAAATCAATTCACCTTTTAAACTGTAAAGAGCGAATGATTGTATGTCAGTATCCTTTAGCTCGTTCGGTAAACTGACACTTAAAACTTTGCTGGTCGGGTTGGGGTAAACCTGGACTTTCAGCTTTTTCGACACAATTTCTCGATTTGCCGTTGCGATTTTGCAAACCAATGTGCCATTGTAGGTTGAAGTAGTTGTGCCAGTTGGGGAAATATAGTTGAAGGTAAACACTCCAGCAGGCGTCCAACTGTAGGCTACCGAATAGTTTTGCCCAGATAACGTATAGCTTAGGGTAAAACCGTTATTGCTTGCATTGGGCACACAAGCACTGATCACTGCGCCCCTCAGCGGCGTTCCTGCTGGCCTGACGGGTTTGGCTGCTGCTTGTGGAATGATTTGCATCGTAGCATCTTCGGTTACCTTGCCCACCATGTTGCCAATCATGTACGGAAAGGCCTTGGTGCCGTGGTAGTGATACACCCCATCTGAGCCCAAATGGCCGTGATTGGCGTCCAGGGCTTTCATGGCAGTTCCATCGGGCTCAACTGCACCGTACACCGCAAAGCCGTCCAACCCGTAGGCGATGGGCAAGGTCGCGGCGGTATGGTCGTACAAACTCAGGGGTGCAATGTGGTAATGGTAATCGTCGGCACGGCCACAATGCCCGCCGTATTCATCCAACTGTCCATCAACGAGGGCATCTACGCCGGTATTGGTAAATGGGTTGAAGATGGCAATGCCATTCACGGCAATCGCGATGGCTCCCCGGATAAAATGGTTCGCGTTTACAGGTACAGGCGTGGTGGCCAAAACCGGATTTAAGGGTATGCTCCAAGCATTGCTGCCCGTATAGCATTGCGGAATGGGGAACTGTTGTTGCCAACCAGTAATGCCCTTCATCATGGAATGGGTAGTCGGCAAGCCATTGGATTCCACATAAAAATAATTGGCATCCCAACGAGTACCAACATTGGGTTTAAATGGTTTGAAGGCGGCTTCCAGGGTCAGGGGGTCAGTTATAAAGGGGCGCTTTGCAGCTAGGCTAAGCAGTTTGAAAGGGCTAGGTTTCTTTTGTTTTAGTTTTTCATTGAGGATTTGAATTTCCGCGAACCGTTCAAAAACGAAGAAGCGGTCTTTTTGGGCCAAGGCTTCGATTGGAAGGCTGATCAGTTCGCGGTTGGCTTTTTCAAGCAAAACTTTGCCATCCTTGTACAAATAAAAATATGCGTCGAGGGCGGTCTTTTTGCCATTTTGCAACAAGGTCCAACGTTTGATTTGCCCGTGGTCATTGCCATTGTGCGCCAATAAGCAATGAGTGAACAAACAAAACAGGATGAGTATGTAAGATGGTTTTTTCATGCTATTTAGTTTTTCCGTAATGCACAAAAAACTGGAGTTGGGTTCTTTATGAAATAGACTTGAGGCAAGTTGATTACCAGACCATTAGTAGACATATGCACGATCTTAAACCCCTCCCCGAAGGTTCAAAACCTTCGGGGAGGTTGAGCAAAACACTGTTTCGCGGCTTTACCCCCCGAAGGTTTTGAACCTTCGGGGAGGGATTCTAGATTTGTGCACAAGCCCTTGATAATCAAATCGCCTCAAGTTTAATACATGTAAAAGTTCAACACCTCGCCTTCGGCGATGCGATAAAATTTTACGAATACCTGAAACAAAACAAGGTCGGGCAAATTACCTCAAATGCAGGATTTTCCCTGTTTTTACCCCACCGTTTTCACCTCGAATGTGGTACCAGTAAATTCCGGCAGGAACAGCCTCTCCAGCATTGCCTTTGCCATCCCAGATGATTTGAAACTTCCCACTCGGCACCAGGTTTCCGTTGATCAGCTGGCGCACAATTTGCCCCTGCTCGTTGAGGATGGATAAGTGGAGTCTTTCGGCTTCATTGACGCTGAATTCAATTACGGCGTCCTGTTTAAAAGGATTGGGGTACACCAACTCATCCGCATAGTTGCTGTTCCAAAGCATAGAAGTTCCCGTTGTGGTTGAGTTGTAACAGTTTTTGGCTCCGATAAAATAGGAAGCGGAAACATCCTTGTTTTTGCGTGTTGCTGTTTCACTCTTGGGCACGTAGGCCCGTACGTACTCCACTTTTACCCCTTCCGGGCCAACGGTAACCCGGATATGACCGGAATTGGGCAAAAACTGTCCGGCAAAATAACCGTAGTCTCCAGCTAGGTTCGTGTTCTGGAAATTCGGGTGGCTCGGTTGGGGCGTCTCCTGGTAAATCAAACAGTCTTTTTCCTGTTTGCCAAAAAAGTGGTCGTGGCCATGAAAAAAGATGTTGACTTGATGTTCTACCAGCAAATCTTTGATGGGTTTGTACCATCCAGGGCGATTGCTGGCAAAACCATCGGTACCATCAAGGTTTTTACCGCCCCATTCATACAAGTCGGCAAACTCAATCCCGCCTCGTCCATCCGGGTCGCCGCCGATGAGCTGGTGGGCAAAAACAAATTTGAATTTGGCCTTGCTTTTTTCCAAGGTTGTTTTGAGCCAATCGTACTGGGTTTTGCCCAAAGTCCAGCGCCAGCCGTTGCGTGCATCCGGTTTGGGGCTGGTGTACCAATAGGGATCCAGCACAATAAACAGGGCATCACCCCAGGTCCAGGCGTAGTAATTTTCACGTTTGCCCACAATTGGATGAACGGTTTCGTCCCCGGTGTAAAAGCCATTGGGGGCAGGGTTAGGAAAAAACTTCTGACGATCAAGGGTGCCCCAAATGGCTACATTTTCGGTGGTACCGTTCAAATTCCAGCCTGATTCCCCCTCGTGGTTGCCCAAAGCCATAAACAGTGGAACGGAATGAGTGGAAGTTTCATAAAAAGAACGCATCAAATGGCAGCGGTAGGTAATGGTATCGTGGGTAAGTCGGCCTGCTGTGTTTTTGAGCTTGTCCGACATAAAAATATCCCCGAGATCAATCATAAAATCGGGCGCATCGTCCAATTGGTTGCGGAGACAGCGTCGATAAATAGCCGAATCACTTTGTTCATCCAGGTGTGGGTCGGCTTGAACAACAAAGGTAAACGTGCTGCCCGGAGTGCGCTGGGTGTGGAATCGGTACTCAGGTCGGGTGTTGATTTGGGTAGCGCCAGGTTGCCGGTAGCACATCCGGTAAAAATAGGCCGTATTGGCGCTTAGTCCTTCTACCATCATTTCGGCAGGTTCTCCGGCTGCAAAGGTTTTCCAGGGGCTTTGTTGCTCGTATACTCCGCTTCGAGTACCATATTGGATACATACCTCAGCAGGGTTGTCAAAAAAGGCTTGCACGGTAATGCTGCGATCGGTGGGTCGGCCCAGCAATTCAGCATGGCGCAAGGTCTGAGCCTGGCCAAACAAGGCTAAGCCCGAGATCAAAATGAGGAGTTGAAATTTCATGGAGATGAAAATATGGTAGCAAAAAAATGGTTAAACCCGGGGGTGTCAGCACTATTGCACGACAACCCTCATCGCGCTTGAATTTTGCAGCCCCGGAAAACGCAGCGCATAAACCCCGGCGGGTACTTGCTGCAAGTTGAAGCGGCAAAAGGTACTCCCCTGGGCTAGAACTTGAGTTTGTAATACCTGACCCTGCAAGTTGAGGAGCTCCACTTTTTGGTCAAAATCATAGGCGGTTTTGGCCTGGACATTCAACACATCCTGCGTAGGATTGGGAAAAACAGTAAAACCCTGTTCCGCCTTCAGGTCTTGGTTGGGAGTGGTGCTGGTACAAGGACCGACTGTGTAACGGTAGGCCACTTCGCGATTGTGGTGCTTCCCACTGAGGGTGTCTTTGGGCAAATAAGCCCGCACGTAATCCACTGTCACACATGTGGGCGTCACCGAAACCCGCAAATGCCCCGACCCATCCAGGGTTACATCGGTATAGGCGTCGGCGTTGGCCAGGACGCCAATTTCGTAGGTGGAATCGCTGGGCATGGGGACTTCCTGGTATACCAAACCATCCAATTTCTCTTTGGCGTACAAGTGATCATGCCCCTGAAAAAAGATGTTTACACCATTGGTCACCATCAACTGGTGAATCGGCATGGCCCAGCCTGGGCGCATTTTATCGAATTCCCAGACACCTTTGCCTCCATAGCCGCCCCATTCAAATCCTTTGGCGGTATTGACTGCGCCACGCCCCTGACCTCGGGTATGGTGGGCAAAAACGAATTTATACTTGGCCTTGCTGGTCTCCAGCGCTTTTTTGAACCAATCGTATTGGGCTTTCCCGAGGGTCCAGTCCCAGTTTTGAGGTTTTTCGTTGACATCACAATCCCGATACACGTCCAGCACCACAAAAAGGGCATCGCCCCAGGTCCAGGCGTAGTAATTTTCGGGTTGTTCAATGCCGTAGGCTTCTTTGGTGGTATTGCCCGTGTAAAAGCCATTGGGAAATGGATTGGGATAGTAGTATTTGCGCCACTGGGTACCGTAAACGGCGATGTTGTTCGCCCCATTTTGCTTAAGGTAATAGCCATTCTCCCCTTCGTGGTTGCCCAGGCAAAAGAAAAATGGCATGGAATGACACACTGCCCCGAGGTATTGCAAATAATCCTTGTGCAGGGCATTCATGTCCTCGCTGGTTGTTTCGTTGGGGGTATGGTCGTCGCCAAAGGTATCGCCAAGGGACAGCATAAAATCGGCGCTGTCTTTGGCCTGGTTGTCGAGGGCAATTTTGTAAAGATTTCGGACTCCTTTTTTGTCGTAAAGGTGTTCATCGGCTTCAACCACAAAGCGGAAAGTACTGCCTGGGGCACGTTGAGTTTGGAACATATACTCCGGGCTCAAGGCAAAGGTAAGGCTACCTGGTAATCGATGTCGAAGTCGGTAATAATAGCGGGTATTGGGTAGCAATTGGCTGAGTTCGATTTTATTTGGTCGGTTGGCTTCATTGCTTACGGTGCTGCTGCGCAGTGGGTAAAGGCCTTTATTTGTGCCGTATTCCAGGTAAAAATCCACCTTTTGATCAAATAAAATACTCGCAGTAATGGAGTTGTCGGTCGGTCGCCCCAGAATAATGGACTTGTTTTGACCGAACACCAAGTTAACCGTAAAGAGGCTTATCAAAAGTAAAGTTTTTTGCATGCAACTAAAATTTAAAGCTGAGACTATTTACTTTTCAAATGGTTTAATCACGCAATTTTTTTTTCTCATTTTTTCTTTCATGTTCGTTTTTTTACCTTGAGCACAAGTTCACCCTGCACACATTACCCGAAAAAGATTCAGCATGTACACCGGAAAAGATTTCCAATTCAAGTTACTCTGGCATTTCGCCCGCAAAAACCTATTCAGAACCATGATTGTCAGCACCATAGCGGTGATCTTGTATCAGGTTTTGGGTTTTACTTTTGTAGCCATTCCTTTTCTTCCTGTTGGCACAATTGGTACAGCTGTAGCGTTTTACGTCGGTTTTAAAAACAACCAGGCTTACGACCGACTCTGGGAGGCCCGCAAACTCTGGGGCGGATTCACCAATACCAGCCGCAATTTTTCCGCACAACTGATTGCTTTGGTGGAGGATAAAGCGGTGGTCAAAGAACTACTGTACCGCCACATCGCCTACCTGAATGTACTTCGGCTCCAACTGCGCAAAACCATTCCCTGGGCCACCAGTAAGGAGAATTTGCACCAAACCTTCCGCGGCGAACGCGCGGAATTGGAAGAGTTTGACCAAGGTTTAAAAAAGATTCTGGAGGAAAACAACAAAGGGGAGTATTACGAAGCTTTGCGGATAAAAAACAACGTGGCATCAGGCATTTTAAAGCTGCAAATCCTGGATTTAACCCGCCTCAAACGCGAGAAAAAAATTGACGAATACGAGCACAGCGACCTGGTGCGCCACATCAACGAATTTTTCAATTTGCAAGGGGGCTGCGAGCGGCTCAAAAGCACGCCCTTGTTTCGGCAATACAGCATCTTTAGTCGGGTGTTCGTTGTCTTGTTTATTTATCTTTTGCCCTTTGGTTTATTGAAGGATTTGAACAATCTGGCCGAGTGGGGAGTTTGGCTGACCGTTCCCTTTTCCATGCTGATTTCCTGGGTGTTTTTTACGATGGAACAAATTGGGGAGTTTTCCGAAAACCCATTTGACAATTCGGTTAATGATACGCCCATTGCCGCGATTTGCCGCAACATCGAAATCGACATCAAGGAGTTTTTGGGCGAAGCTCTGCCAACCAAAATGAATCCAGTGGATGATGTGCTATTGTAAATCCGTTAATCCGCTGCGTTTTCATCCTCATCCACTTGCAAGATGTGCAACACCCGGTGGATAATCGGGGCAAAAAAAACCGCCGACGTACTCAAAAAAACCACCCCGCTGTACAGCGCGTAGAAGGACGAAAAGAGTTTGGCAGCATCAGATTTCATGGGTATATCGGCCACTGGCCCCATGCCCGTTAAAATCATGGAGGACATGTAAAAGCTGTCGATCCAGTTCATAGTTGGTGCTACAGTGTGGTATCCAAACGTACCAATGGCCAAGGATGCCAGGATAAGTAAGGCACCAAAGAACCCGTAGCGCCCAACGCGGATTAAAAAATGAGAAAAGGATGCGAGTTTTTGAGTGCGGTGTTCGAGTTTCATGTGGTTTGGATTTGTTGGTTCAAGCAATGCGATCGTCTGGAACTGTCCAGGAGCATACTACATTTTTGTATTTCAGAAGCGGAGGACATGAATTGCCACGTGCTTTAGCTCGTGGATTCAGATTGCCCTTTGATTTGGGCTTTAGCCACAGCCTTAATTTTCAAGCTAGGGCTAAAGCCCAATGTCATTGACTTAAGGATTTTTGCGTTGAATTTGGTAGTGTGCATTTGTCTCAGAACCCCCGACCCCTGGAAGGGGAGTACATTTTCGGTAAGCAAAAATCCTACCTTTT
>JAIYAV010000024.1 GCA_027488855.1 Saprospiraceae bacterium | reverse complement strand
CTCATAGGAGATCGTTTTTTGTTGTGTGGTAACACAAAATTCTTTCTCCTATTCTTTTTTCCCAAATGTCAAACAACTTTTTCTCTTTTTTCTCCTATAAAAAGTGTCCGCCTAGAAATGGGAACAATTTAAAAACCTACCACTGAGGGAAAAGCCCGGTGGTTTTTTGACCTTAGTCAAAAAACTGACCATAGGAAATAACACCTATCACCGATTCAACGACTGGGTAGGCCGGCGGCCGGAAGACGTTTTTTGGGGGATGCTCGTTGGCCAAAATTTTAAGTGGTTCAAAGTACCCGCCCCGGAGGAAGCCATGCGCTTCAGCTTTGAAGCCCAACCCGGGTACCTCTACGAACTATCCCAGCAAGCGCTCCCCTTCGGCTGCCATGCCTGGTGGAGATATGACCTGGAGTTTTGGCGTCCGTTCATCCGGGAGTTCGGCCATGATATTTGAGCAACCCACTAATCACTGATTACCAATCACCAGTACAACAACCAGGATATTATGTGTGGAATAACCGGCATCGTCGGGCCGAAATCCAGTCGTTACCAGACCGCACTGAGTGCCATGACTCAGGCGCTGAGACACAGAGGCCCGGATGGTTTTGGCAGTTATGCTTTCCCAAATTGTGCACTAGGGCATACCAGGTTGAGCATTGTCGACGTGGAAGGGGGCAAGCAGCCTCTCCTTACAAATGACGGATTGTTGGGGATTAGTTTTAACGGGGAAATTTATGGCTACCAGCAACTGGCTCAACAGCTCAAAAACAAGGGCTACGTCTTCCAGACCAAGAGCGATACAGAAGTCATCCTGGCATTGTATCAGCAGTATGGAGAGCGTTTGACAGAACATTTGCCCGGTATGTTTGCCTTTGCCATCTGGGACGAAAAACAACAGAAGTTGTTTTGTGCCCGGGATCGGTTTGGAGAAAAACCGTTTTATTATGCGCAAACGACAAGGGGCGACCTTGTTTTTGCTTCCGAAATAAAGGCAATCCTCGCGTCGGGCCTCATCGAACCCCTGCTAAGCCAAGAGGCCCTTTGCTCCTACATCAAATATGGCTATATCCACCCAACGCTGAGCATTTACAGCAATATCCACCCCCTTCCGCCCGCACATTGCTTCGTTTTTCAAGACGGGAAAATAGGGCAGGTCCAGCGATATTGGGATTTGCCTGCGACACAGCTGGACATTGGCCTGGCAGAAGCCACCGAACAGTTTTCACACCTCCTGCAACAAGCCGTCGAACGGCAGCTTGTCGCCGATGTTGAGGTTGGTGCCTTTCTCAGCGGAGGACTTGATTCCAGCACCTTAGTCTGCCTGGCACAAGCAATGAACCCCAAAATAAAGACCTTCACCTTTGGCTTTCAGGGATTGGTCAACGAATTTCCGTATGCGAGGGCCATGGCCGAAATGTACCAGACCGACCATTACGAACTGGAGGAAGCGGAGGCGAACATGGCGGGAACACTATCAAAAATCCCGGAGATATACGATGAGCCGTTCGCGGATTTCTCCGCCATCCCGACTTACGAAATATGCAAAGTCGCCAGGAAGTTTGGCAAAGTCGTGTTGACGGGCGAAGGGGCCGACGAACTGTTGGGCGGCTATACCTGGTGGAACCACTCCCTTGTTTTGATGGAAGAAATGCGCCGTCGCTCAGCCATACAAAAAGCCTCCATCTACCCCATGGCCGCGCAAGAGTTCTTCCGGCACAAACTCAATCCCCCGGCATACGATATTTCCAGCATTGTCTCCCACCATTGGCGCAACCGCCAGTATGCTGTCAAAAATGCCCATCGCTATACTTCCGTTTTGCAGGCAAAAGAAGTACAAAGGCGGACTTTGACAACGGCAACCCTAAAAAGCCTGGGGTTCGCTGAAGACCTGGCTGAAAAACAATACGCCTATTCCTGGCAGCCCGACGGCAGCCTCAACGATGCCTTACGTTCCGACATCGAGTGCTTCATGCCTGGTGATATTCTTGTCAAAACGGATCGGTCCTCCATGGCGCACGGGCTGGAATTGAGGGCACCTTTCTTAGATGTTGATTTTGCGAGTTTTTGTTTGTCCCTGCCCACCGACTTCAAAGTCAACAACCGCTTTGACAAAATCATCCTGAGAAACGCCTTTGAGCACAAATGGCCCGAGAACGTCCGCCGCCGGGAAAAACAAGGTTTTGGGATGCAAAACAGGAATTGGCTGGATTTGCCCGACGTGAAAGAACTGAAACACCGCATCCTGGATCAAAAGACCGCAAAGATGTACGCCCTGCTGCCTTTTAAGGCCGTTCAACAAATCACCAAAGGAAATATCAACGCCCTGTTCAAATTTTTGATACTGGGGCTTTGGATGGACAAATTTGGTGCATGAATATAATGCGCTCCTTTCAAGGCACGAAGCCACCACAACCAATACCATGTACAAAATTTTTCAACACATCCAGTCGATCATCAATTATCGCTTCTACCGAGCCCAGCTCCTTCAGTCCAGTCAACTGATGGAACTGACCCAGCGTACTGCCATGATTTTTGCGCCCCATCAAGATGATGAAAGCCTGGGCTGTGGCGGCACAATCGCGCTGAAGCGGGCAGCAGGGGTTCCGGTCAAGATTGTCTACCTAACTGGTGGGCAAAACGGGCAATTGAGCCATCCCGGGCGTGATCCTATCCCCAGCGAAACCTTGACTGCTCTGCGCAATCAGGAAGCATTACAGGCATTGGAGGTTTTGGGCGTATCGCCACAGGATGTTGCTTTTTTAAACTACCAGGATGGCGGTTTGCGCAAAACCAATGCCACAACCCGAGCAGAGATCGTGGCCAAAATTGTACAACTGCTGGCTGACTTCCATCCCGAGGAAGTGTATGTCACTTACCGTTCGGATGGTCACCCCGACCACAACGCAACTTATCTGCTGGTGTTCGAGGCAATGCGCCAAAGGGGGCTAGCACTGGATTTATTGGAGTACCCGGTTTGGTCGATCCACAATCCCCGTTTAAATTTCAGTGCCCCAGAATTTAAAAACTTTTACCGTCTTGCCATTGGCCGCGTGCGGAAACAGAAGAAGCAAGCGATCCTTTGTTTCCGTTCACAGTACGTCCCGATCGGTGGATTAACCCATGTTTTTCTCCGGCGTTTGTCCTCACCCTACGAGTTTTTCATCAAGAGCTGCCCGGTTATGGAGGGCGAAATGGATTCCATTCCCCGCCTCAAGCAGCACCCAATTGATCTACCGGAGCAACCCGTTCTGGCCTTCCTGAAAAACCTGATCAAACGTGCCCTTCCAGAACCATTGGCCTGGCGGTATCTTTCAAAGTTATCCCCCAGATTGGCAGAAACCCTAAGTGGATTTGCAGCCCTCCCCGAGCGCCAATTCCTTAAATCCACTATTTTTTCTTACCTGATCCAAAAAGCCGAGTTTCAGCGCATTCTCTTCGTTGGCTGCGATTGGTACACCAAAGCGTACGAAACCATTTTAAAGGGTAAAGAATATTGGACCATTGAGGTCGATCCCAGGCACAAAGCCTATGGTGCCGCAAAACACATTACGGCGCCATTGAATGAGCTGAGCAAGTACTTCCAACCCGATTATTTTGATGCCATCATTTGCAATGACGTGTTCCAAAAAGGCGCAATGGATACCCACGAGCAAGCAGAACCTGCTTTTGATCAATGCTTTACCCGGCTCCGTCAAGGTGGCGTGTTTGTGCTCGGATGGAATGACTCGCCAGGGATTTACCCCTATCCCTTAACAGAATCTCAAAGTTTGAAACAGTTTGAAGCCTATCGTTTCCCACCCATCGCAGCTTCCACTTATCTAAGCGAAATCCCTTATCGCCATACCTACACCTTTTTTAGCAAACCATGCGAATAATGACAACCATGAAAAAGGCTATTTCTTTTAGTTTGTTTGGCAACCGCGACATCTACAATGTTGGCCTATATGACAACATCAGGCTGGCCAATGAATGGTACGAAGATTACGACATCCATATTTTTCATGACGATTCCATTGATCCTGGTCTTTTGTCCCTGGCTTCGGAGAAAGTGGTCTTCCACCGGCTTGATTGCCCAAAGGTTCCAGGGTATTTTTGGCGCTTCTTTTTGATTGACGACAAAACCTACAACATTGTCCTCTCAAGGGATTTGGATTCCCGACTAAGCTTGCGGGAAAAATCTGCGGTAGACCATTGGATCGCCTCCGGCAAGTCCTTACATGTCATGCGCGATCACCAGGAGCACAATTTTCCCATCATGGCCGGGATGTGGGGCGTTCGGACGGAGCGGGTTCGGTTTAACATGACCGCTTCAATTCAAGAGTTTGCGGACACCTACGCGGATATCCACAAAAAGATTTCGGACCAAATTTATTTGAAGCAACTCTACGCCACCTTTCAAAATGACATTTTGGCCCATGACGATTGGTTCCGCTGCGCAGATGCGATCCAGTTCCCTATGGACAGGGTTGAAGCACGGTTTGTTGGCGAAATCTACAACCACTTCAATGAACCAAAATATGTCTACTCAGCAGCGGGCGTGGCAACACTTCGCTGAGCAAGAGGGCTACCCCCAAAAACACTATTACTTGAATGACAGTCTATCATACATTTAACTTCACCACTCTTCTTACAAGGAGGGCATAATTAATTCAAAAACCATGAAAATCATATCTTTTAACCCCGATCATGATGGCAGCATTGTTTGCTTACATGACGGCAATTTAGTCTTTTCCTTGGAAGCAGAGAAAAATGCTCATGAAAGACATACAAGTTTAAAGCCCGATCTTATTTTTAATGCCATGTCCAATCTTGAAACTGTACCTGATGTATTGGCAATAGGTGGATGGCATAAGGGCTCGGAAGCTGGATATTATGGCATTGAACCTTCAAGCATTATATCTAGAGAGTCCATTTTTATGGGAAATAAAGTGAAGCGATTCGCTTCTTCCCATGAGCGCTCCCATATTATGGGTGCGTATGGAATGTCTCCGTTTGAACAAGGAAAACCCTGCTATGTGCTGGTTTGGGAAGGTACACTGGGGGATTTTTATAAAATCGATAAAGATTTGAATATTACCCACATCGGGAAAGCTTTGAACCAACCAGGATTGAAATACAGTTGCTTTTACTGGATAGCAAAAACTTCATGGTGGGGCAATGATTTTTCGGTAGCAGGGAGGCTTATGGCTTTAGCCAGTTTTTCAGACTATTCTTCGCTTAACGAGGAAGAGATGAAATTGATTGAATTTATTTTAAAAAATGATAGATGGAAGATTTCCTGGAAAGACTTTGAATGGTCTTCTTTTTTTAATATTGGTGTAGAAAGTACTGCTTTTAAGAATTTTGCTGGAAAAATGTCTAATTATTTATTCAATATATTTTATGAATTTGCCAAGAAAAATCTTACTGAACAATTACCCTTGCTGATAAGCGGTGGGTGTGGATTAAATTGCGACTGGAACACCCAATGGAAAAACTGCGGTTTATTTCCTGAAGTATTTGTTCCTCCATGTGCCAACGATAGCGGTTCTGCCATAGGAACAGCGGTAGATGCTCAATTTTATTATACCGGTAACGCCAAAATCAACTGGGATGTATATGCCGGGGAGGAATTTATAGAAAATGCGGATGTTAAGGATAAATTTACCGTTTACGATTTAAATTATGAACAAGTAGCAGACTTTCTCAATCAAAATCATGTTATCGCCTGGGTTCAAGGCAGGTATGAAATTGGGCCACGGGCGCTTGGAAATCGCTCACTCCTGGCTGCTCCATTTAATGAAAAGATACGCGATCGCCTCAATCAGATTAAGCAGCGGGAAGACTACCGACCGGTCGCACCTGTTTGTTTGGAGGAAGATGTCTCAGAACATTTTGAATGGTCAGGTCCAAGTCCCTATATGCTCTTTTTTCAAAAGTTGAAAACTGATCAGCTCAAAGCGGTTACCCATGTCGATAATACTGCAAGGGTGCAAACAATAAGCGCACATCAAAATCCTGAACTACATCAGCTATTAACGGAATTTAAGCGGTTAAGCGGTTTTGGGGTTTTGTGTAATACTTCTTTGAATTTTTCCGGGACGGGTTTTATAAATCAAATGAGCGATTTAGTCTCTTATGTCCAAGAACGGGCCTTGGATGGTTTTGTCGTTAATGACAAATTCTATTTGCCCAAGAATAAATTTTGATGCAAATAAATTAAGTTATAAACCATAAATTTAAATAACTATGTCAATATCAAGAATTTACCTAATAGTGACAGTTGACTGCGATCGTCATTCATTTCTGAACGAATTTATTCCATATTACAGGAACTTGGGCGTAACTGATTTTTTGATTACTTCGCATACGGATATTGCCCTGTCTCAAGCCGAAAGGGTTCGAATTTTACATGGATTTGATGAAATATTATCAAACCATACGCTGAAATCTGCCGGCAATCTGAATTGTTGTTTTCTTTCAGGTGAACGTTCAGGTGAACTCGCTGAATTTCAAGCCGCAATAGTCAAACAATACACCTCAGAAGGCGATTGGGTGATATGGGCAGATATCGACGAATTCCAGCAGTATTGGGACGATTTAACTGAAATAGTTAATTTATCCGAAAAGAAGGGCGTTAACTTTGTTCAGGGATTTTTTCTTGACAGAATATCAAGCAATGGAGACTTGATAACAATAAATGAAAAAGACACCTTATTTGAGCAGTTTCCACTTGGGTGCAACATTACGGAAAGAATCCTGACCGGGAGTATCTTTAAAGTAACTATAGCAAAAGCAAGCGTGAAAGTATCAACAGGGCATCACGCGGTTCGGTATAATGAAAGCCTGATTTGGGCAGATAAAAATTCAATCGTTCATCATTTCAAATGGGATAGTAGCGTACTAAAAAGATTGCTGCCACGAGTTTCAGAGGAAATTAAGGCTGTTAATCCATTTTGGTACGAGACCCAGCAATTTTACGACCACATCAACCTGCATGGGAAAATAGATACATCAAATCTTTCTTTATATAATCCGAAAGATTTTGCCCTTTCAACTTTCAATAAAAAGTCTCCTTTACTGCCTCAAAGCTACTTTTTTTTGAGGTGACATTGCTTTCTGATATTCCTTCAAAAGTCCTGAGCAAAAGGTTAATCGCTCATGTCCAAGAACGGCGCTTAGATGGTTTACTCGATTTTTTAACACACTTAATGGGGCATCCAAAAAAAAATTCATCCACATGATCATTTCACAAACCCCTCTTCGAATCAGCATCTGCGGCGGGGGCACCGATTTGAAAGACTATTATGCATTGCGAGAGGGCTTCGTGGTCAGCACCACGATCAATAAATATGCCTATGTGATCATCAAAAAGCGCTTCGACGACCTGATTTATGTCAATTACACCAAAAAGGAAATCGTTGAAAACCTGCAGGATGTACAGCATGAATTGGTGCGGGAAGCGGCCAAAAAAGCCGGGCTGGTCAATGGCTTTGAGGTGACCATGCTTTCCGACATTCCCTCCAAAGGTTCCGGTTTGGGGTCTTCCAGCAGTTTTACCGTCGGTTTGCTGAATGCCTTTTACCAGTACAATGGAGTTCAGGTTACCCCAGAGCGATTGGCTAGGGAAGCCTGTGAAATTGAGATCGACATCTGTAACAATCCAATTGGAAAACAAGACCAGTACATCGCCGCTTATGGGGGGCTAAAGTCTATTTTGTTTAAAACCGATGAAAGTGTAGTAGTGAGCCAGCTCAAGGTAAAAGAGGAAGTAATCAGAAAATTGATGTCCAATCTTTTTTTGTTTTATACCAACATTACCCGCCAGGCAGCGGACATCCTGACCGAACAAAAAGCAAACATTCAAGACAAACTTGCTTACCACGATGAGATCAAGGTCCTGGGCTATCAGGCATTGGAGAGCATCGAGGCCGGGAACATTGACAACATCGGAAACTTGCTGGCGGCAAATTGGGATAGGAAAAAACACCTGGCCTCCAATATCTCCAATCCTATCATCGACGACATGTACCAGCTTGGCCTAGGCGGTGGTGCCATCGGCGGTAAAGTAGCGGGCGCTGGCGGCGGCGGTTTTTTGCTCTTGTATTGCAAAAAAAATCACCAGGACGAGCTTCTTTCGGCCATGAAAAGCCATCGGGAAATGCCTTTTATGTACGAGCCTTATGGCAGTCGCATCATTTTTAACCATAGTGAAATGTAAATCAAGCGGATGGCAAAAGTATTGGTTACGGGTGGTGCAGGTTTTATCGGGTCACATACGGTGGATAAACTCATCGACTTGGGGTATGAGGTAAGCATTTTAGACAATCTCCAAAAACCAGTCCATTTAAACGGTAAACCCGATTACCTCAACCCCAAAGCGGAGTTCATCTTTGGCGACGTTTGTGATGCCGAGACGTTGAAGAATGCCCTAAGCGGGGTGTCTTATGTTTTTCATTTTGCTGCGCATCAAGGCCAATTGCTCGATTTCTCTACTTTTTATGGGGTAAATACAGTCAGCACCGCGCTCTTGTATGAACTGATCGTTGCCCACCAACTGCCAGTAAAGAAAATAGTGCTCAGCTCCTCCCAATTTGTGCAAGGCGAAGGTTTGTATCGAAAAAAAGAGGGTAGCCTCGTCACGCCTTACCAGCGCTCCACGGAACAATTGGAAAGAGGAGAATGGGATTGGACCGAAGAAGATGGAACACCCCTGAAATGGCTTTGGACCTCCGAACAACACGCCAATCCAGCCAATGCCTACGCCATTTCAAAATATACCCAGGAATTGACCGCCATCGCCCACGGAAAGCGGTACGGCATACCTTCGGTTGTATTGAGGTACTCCATTGTGCAGGGTTCCAGACAGTCTTTTTACAATGCTTATAGTGGTGCCTGTCGCATTTTTAACCTGTCTTATCATTTCAATAAGGCCCCGGTTATTTATGAGGATGGATTGCAAAAAAGGGATTTCATCGACATCCGAGACGTCGTAGCGGCCAATGTGCTGGTGCTGGAAAATGCATTGGCCGACAACAAGGTGTTTTGTGTCGGCAGTGGCCAGGCTTATACCGTAAAGGAATTTGACCGAATGGTAGCTGAAGCGCATGGTAAAGCCGACCTGCAACCGAATATTCCCGGCGCATTCCGATTGGGGGATACCCGAAACGCTTGCTCGGACATTGCCAAGCTCCGTGCTTTAGGATGGACACCAAACTACACCCCCCGCGATTCCGTGGAAGACTACATCGCTTACCTACACAGTCAGACAGACCTTAAAGACATTTTGGCTGATGCCGAAAAAACCATGCGAAACCTGAACGTGGTCAGGAAAGTAAGGAACGGGTTCAGAAAAGTAAAATAACTGCACATGAAAGCATTTTTATTGGCAGCAGGTTTGGGAACCCGGCTACGTCCACTCACCAATCATCTCCCCAAATGTTTGGTGCCCATCAATGGCAAACCCTTGTTGGCCTATTGGATTGAATTGATGGAAAAACACCACATCACCAGTGTATTGATTAACCTGCACCACCTTTCGGAACAGGTGAAAAACTTCATCCAAAACCATCCATCTCCATCCATCACTTTTCAATTGTATGACGAACCGGAGTTGCTGGGCAGTGGTGGCACCCTCCGGGAAAACAAAGCTTTTGTAGGTACCGAAAAAGATTTTTTCATCCTGTACGCCGATAATTTGACCAATATGAATCTGACCGCTTTTATGGCCTACCACCAACAGAAAAAACAGCCCTTTAGCATGGCCTTAAATCGCGTTGAAAATCCGCAGCGTTGCGGGATCGCTGAATTGAATGAGAAGGGAATGATTTCTGCTTTTGTTGAAAAACCTCAAAACCCCGTGTCCAACCTGGCCAATGCCGGGGTTTACATTGCCAAACCAGAAATATTGGACTTGATTCCAAACACAAGAACCGCCGATATCGGATATGACCTTTTGCCCCACTTGGTCGGCAAGATGGCGGGCTGGGAGACCAAAGATTACCTCAGAGACGTCGGGACGATTGAAAACCTCAATCGGGCAGAACAGGAGTGGACATTGATCAATCAAGCATAATCCAATTTTGTATGGAAAATTTTCGGGACTATTCAACCTACTTACAGCGTGCGGTGCTTGCTGTAGACGAAAATCAAATCACCCATTTGGTTTCCATCCTTTACGATGCCTATTTAAAAGACAAGACCGTTTTTGTGATCGGCAACGGAGGATCGGCGGCAAATGCCTCCCATTTTGCCCAGGATTTGGCCAAAGGAACAAGGGTCTCCATTGATTTTCCAAAAAGAATCAGGGCCTTAAGCCTCACCGACAATGTGGCATTCATGAGTGCATTGGGCAATGACGATGGTTATGACCAGGTATTTGAGCAACAACTACAAACGTATGCCAACCCCGGGGATGTGTTGATCGCCATAAGTGGGTCGGGCAACAGTCCCAACATCCTCAGCGCCGTAAAATGGGCCAATGAGCATCAACTTGCTACGGTGGGTGTAACTGGTTTTGACGGTGGGAAGCTGCGAAAAATCAACCAAGCCTCTGTACACGTACCGCTAAACGATATGTGCTCAGCAGAGAGCATCCATTCCATTATTTTCCATTACGTGGTATTGGTTTTGATGGAAAAAATGAAAAATGAAGCCCTGCTTTCGGCAGAGAAAATTGAAAATAAAAACTGATCATGAAAGAAACAGCTAAATGTTACGAAATGCGCAGCCAACGCGGCGATTTCGACAAATACCTCAAGGGCAACGGAATTGATGTGGGCGCAGGCCCTGCCCCGCTCAGCGTGCCCTATGGCAACGTGCGCGCCTGGGATCGCTCCGATGGTGACGGCCAATTATTGGAATCGGTGCCGGACGGCAGTCTGGATTTTGTGTACTCCTCCCATTGTTTAGAACACTTGGAAGACGTAGCCATTTCCTTGACAAACTGGGTTCGCGTCACCAAACCTGGGGGTTATCTGTATGTCGTTGTGCCCGACTACACCCTTTTTGAACACCACCTCTGGCCCTCGAAGTTCAATCCCAACCATACCCAGAGTTTTTCACTGCATCTATCGCGCTCAAAAGTGGGCAGGGCCAACCACTACCATATCGAAAATGACGTGCGGCCCATCCTGGAGCACTTGGGTTGTACCTGGATAAGTGCAGGGCTTGAAGACAATGATTACAACTACAACCTGGGCTGGATTGACCAGACTTTAGATGCGGCACTTGCGCAAATTTGCTTTATCGCTCAACGCAGTTTTTAAGGGGTTTTTAACTCCTGGGGTTCTATGCGTACACTTTTTCTAGAGGAGAAAAAGTGCACGTGTAGAAATTCGATAGCTGAAAAATCCATCACACGCTAAATTTTGACATAATCTATTTTTTATTTAATTTTAAAAAACCATCTATTCTTTATGCCGTAAAAAACTACAGTACCATGAAACTTCGACCTCGTTTTTACCTCCTTTTTGCTACGTGCATCCTTGGAATGTTACCCTTCCAGTTGACAGCCCAAAACCAAATCCTCGGCACCTGGTACTCCAATGGCCGGGCGGAAATCCCCTGCACCATTACCCAACAAGCCAACAATCTGGTTTTCACCATCGGAACCAACCGCAGCAATGGGTATTTCACCAATGCCACCACCGTTTTTGCGACCCAATGGAATGCCTCCGCTACACTCACCACTGGTGGTCAGGGGCTGCTCTGGAACAATCAAATTTGGACGAGAAGCCCCTTTTCCGGGTATCCGTCCATCGCAGGAAGCTGGAGCTTGGCGGCCTTCCCTCAAGAACTTTACCCAGTTGAACAAGACAACACTTTTTTCACCCTCACTTATCAGGGAAAAAATTTGCCTGGTTTTTTTACCAGTGCCAATACCATCACCATCCCAGAATGGAACAATGCCATTGCCAATGTATCCGCCGATGGCAATTCCATCACCTGGAACAATCAGGTTTGGGTCAAAAAATCGAGTAACGCCGCGCCTCCGGTTAACAATCCGCCCATCACTCAAAAACTTTGCCGGGCGGAGTTGTCCAGCTTTTACTTTGCTGCCCAAGCCCTGGGCACGGTTTGGGGACGCATGTCCACCGAGCCACCGATGTTGACCCCAGATGCTGTCACTGCCTGTTCCGATGCCTTGAACATGCTAGATGCTACCTTAGGAATCATGCAGTGTATTGGATTCGATCGTGGTCGGATTCAAAACTTACGCGGTGCATTGGCTGGCACAGGCACCCGACAACTGATTGTCGAAACCGAAACCCTGATCCGCGATTTACAAGCGGTGGTACAAAACCTCAGACTAAGCTGCGACAACAACGTACACATCAGTGCACTGTACATCGGAGGTATCCACTTGGGTGCAGCGCAAGCCTGGGCGAGCAGCCGTCAGGGTATGCCAACGCCTATGCCGGTAGCAGTCCAAAATGTGATCCAGAATCATTTGTCAACCGCGAGAAATGCCTTGAGCCCCTATGGTGCGAGTATCCCCCAATTTGACCTCAGTGCTTTTGGCCGGGTTAATTTGGGGAGTATGAACTCGATTTTGCCAAATACTCAAATAGTGGGGATAGAAACCCAATTGTTGTGGGCCGTTGCCTTAAGTGAGGGTTGTTGTACTTGTACGGGAGGGTGAACGAGGGGTACGGTGCTTGTTGGTGGGAAAAAAAAAGCGGATGGACCAACGTTGTGTCGATCCATCCGGCTTTCCCACGGATAAATCCGTGGGCGGAGGTGGCATGTGGCCTCCCACGGATTTAACCCACGATTTAAATCGTGGGATTTCCGTGGGTTGGCTGAGCGTGAGGGTAAGATGTTCAGCTCAAAGCTCCATCACACCCACACTTTCACACGATCACACCTTCACACTCAATCTTCATCTTCCATGTCGTCGAACTGGTGGTAGCGGGACTCCAGTTCAGCAGCACGGTCTTTATGCGTTACGATGATGTTGTCGAACTTGCGTTGGCCAGTACCCGCTGGGATACGTTTGCCGACGATTACGTTCTCTTTCAAGCCCATCAAGTTGTCGGTTTTGGCACCGATGGCAGCCGTACTCAACACCTTGGTGGTTTCCTGGAAGGATGCAGCCGAGATCCAGCTGTTGGTACCCAAGGAAGCCTTGGTGATCCCCAACAATTGTGGGCTGGAAGTAGAGGCTACGGCATCGCGGTATTCCACCAACTGGCGGTCGTTGCGCTTAAGGAAAGAGTTTTCTTCCCGAATTTGGCGCAAAGTCACCAACTGGCCTGGCTTCAAGCGGTTGGATTCGCCGGATTCCACGACGATTTTCTTGTCGAAAATCCAGTCGTTTTGCTCCAGGAATTCCATTTTGTCCACCGTTTCACCTTCGAGGAAGCTCGTATCGCCTGGGTCTTCGATCAACACTCGGCGCATCATCTGGCGTACAATTACCTCGATGTGTTTGTTGTTGATGGTGATACCCTGTGAGCGGTATACTTCCTGGACACCATTCACGAGGTACTGCTGTACTGCAAATGGCCCTTTGATGGACAAGATGTCGCGTGGGGCGATGGTACCGTCAGAAAGTGGTGTACCAGCGCGCACGAAGTCGCCATCTTGTACCAGGATGTGTTTGCTCAAACCAATCAGGTACTTTCTGACTTGGCCGTCCTTGGCGGTTACGGAGACTTCGCGGTTACCCCGTTTGATCTTGCCGAAGTTCACCACACCGTCGATTTCAGAAACGATGGCGGGGTTAGATGGGTTACGTGCTTCGAAAAGCTCAGTTACCCGAGGCAGACCACCCGTGATATCCTGGATCTTACCCAGTTTCCGTGGAATCTTGGCAATTTTATCGCCCGCAGTAATGGTCACGCCATCTTCAATCGAGATGTATGACCCCACTGGCAAGGTATACGTTTTGAGTTCTACTCCGTCGGGGCTCATGATGAAGATCACCGGAATTTTCCGCTTGTTCTTACTTTCAATGATGACCTTTTCGGAGAAGCCCGTTTGTTCGTCACGTTCAATCCGGAAGGTAACCCCGTCTTCGATTGAGTCGAATTTGGCGATACCCGAGAATTCGGAGATGATTACCGCGTTGAAAGGGTCCCAGTTACAAAGCATCTGGCCTTTGCTCACGATGTCTCCTTCCAATACACTCAAGGACGAGCCGTAAGGTACGTGCACGGCAACGTATTGCTTGCCCGTATCTGCATCGACAATCCGGAGCTCACCAGTACGAGACAGAACTACCCGGGCGCCGTTTTCATCCGGTGCTTCAGTCAGTTTGACGCCGTCAAATTCAATTTTACCCGGGAACTTGGCAACGATCTCAGACTCAGTTTTGGACAAAGATGCGGTACCCCCCGTGTGGAAAGTACGCAGTGTCAACTGAGTACCTGGTTCACCGATGGATTGTGCTGCAATAATCCCTACTGCGTCACCTTCTTCAGCAATGCGACCATTCGCCAAGTTTTTACCATAACATTTGGCACAAACCCCACGCTTGGCTTCACAAGTCAGTACGGAGCGGATGGTGATCGTTTCAACCCCAATTTGTTCGATGTATTCAGCCGTTTTTGGATCGATGAAATCACCTGCTGAGAGGATGAGTTCTTCGGAAACGGGGTGTACAATATCGTGCAAAGTATACCGACCTTCGATACGGGATACCAATGGTTCAATCACTTTGTCGTTGTCTTTGAGCGCCACTGTTTCCAGGCCGCGCAAAGTGCTACAGTCTTCTTCCAGGATGATTACGTCCTGAGCGACGTCCACCAAACGACGGGTCAAGTAACCTGCGTCTGCCGTTTTAAGGGCGGTATCCGCAAGACCTTTACGCGCACCGTGCGTAGAGATGAAATACTCAAGAACGGACAGACCATCCACAAAGTTGGACAAGATCGGGTTTTCGATAACCGCTCCACCTGTGTCACCAGACTTACGTGGTTTGGCCATCAAGCCCCGCAGACCGCACAACTGTTTAATTTGTTGTTTGGAACCACGTGCACCGGAGTCAAGCATCATGAACACCGAGTTAAAGCCCTGCTTGTGGCTGGCCAACTCGCGCATCAGCGTATCAGTAATGCGGTTGTCCGCATACGTCCAACGGTCGATGATCTGGTTGTAACGCTCGTTGTTGGTGATCAAACCCATGTTGTAGTTGTCCCACACTTCGTCGACTTCGCCTTGCGCTTCTTCCAGTGCATCTTGCTTGATGGAAGGCGTGATCAAGTCGCCAAGGTTAAAGGACAAACCACCTCGGAAGGCCCAGGTAAAGCCCATGTCTTTGATGTCGTCAAGAAAATCGGCAGTCACCGCAAAATCGGTGCGTTCGATTACTTCACCAATTACCGATTTCAGGTTTTTCTTGGTCATCAGGGTGTTCTGGAAAGGCACACCAGCTGGCATTACCTCATTGAACAAGACCCGACCAACGGTGGTTTCGGTCAATTTTTTGACCAGTTTGCCGTCTACTTCTACCGGAACGCGTACTTTGATTCTGGCGTGCAAGTCTACCTTTCCTTCATTGAGGGCAATGATTACCTCTTCAGGAGAGTAGAACTTCATGTCTTCCCCTTTCACGATGACATTACCAATGGTTTTTCGCTCCTTGGTGATGTAGTACAGACCCAATACCATGTCCTGTGAAGGCAGGGTGATCGGCGTACCGTTTTGAGGGTTGAGCATGTTGTGCGAAGAAAGCATCAACATTTGAGCTTCCAAAATCGCCGCCTGGCTCAGGGGTACGTGTACCGCCATCTGGTCACCGTCGAAGTCGGCGTTGAACGAGCTACACACCAATGGGTGCAACTGGATCGCCTTACCTTCTACCAAACGAGGCTGGAAGGACTGGATCGACAAACGGTGCAAAGTTGGGGCACGGTTGAGGAGCACGGGGTGCCCCTTCAGGATATTTTCGAGGATTTCCCAGATTACGGGATCCTTACGGTCTACGAGTTTTTTGGCCGATTTAACCGTCTTCACGATACCGCGCTCGATGAGTTTGCGGATGATGAAGGGTTTGAACAATTCGGCTGCCATCCCTTTGGGCAAACCACACTCGTGCAGTTTCAAGGTTGGACCTACTACGATTACTGAACGACCAGAGTAGTCTACCCGCTTACCCAACAAGTTTTGACGGAAACGACCTTGCTTACCTTTAAGGATGTCACTCAAAGATTTGAGTGGACGACCACCTTCCGCTTTTACGGCATTGGATTTGCGGGAGTTGTCGAACAAAGAGTCGACTGCTTCCTGCAACATCCGTTTTTCGTTGCGCAAGATGACCTCAGGGGCTTTGATTTCCAACAGACGCTTCAAACGGTTGTTGCGGATGATCACCCGACGGTACAAGTCGTTCAAATCGGAGCTGGCAAAACGACCACCATCCAATGGCACCAAGGGGCGCAATTCGGGTGGAATAACGGGCAGGTATTGGATTACAGCCCATTCGGGGCGGTTTTCCATGCGGGTTTGGCCATCGCGGAAAGCTTCCACTACGCGCAGACGCTTGAGGGCTTCTGACTTACGTTGTTGAGAAGTTTCGTTGGCAGCCTGGTGACGCAGGTCGTAAGACAGTTGATCCAACTGCAGGCGGTTGAGCATGTCACGCACTGCTTCAGCACCCATGCGGGCGATGAATTTGTTGGGATCGGTATCTTCCAGCATTTGGTTTTCTGCGGGCAGCGATTCCAGGTGTTCCAGGTATTCTTCTTCGGTCAGCAGGTCGTTGTTGCCAAGACCTTCGTTGCCTTTGATCCCTGGTTGGATCACCACATAGCGCTCGTAATAAACAATTGACTCCAATTTCTTGGAAGACAAGCCGAGCAGATAACCAATTTTATTAGGCAGTGATTTGAAGAACCAAATGTGCACCACGGGTACGACCAGTTTGATGTGGCCCATCCGCTCCCGGCGAACTTTTTTCTCGGTTACCTCAACCCCACAACGGTCGCACACGATCCCCTTGTAGCGGATCCGCTTGTACTTACCGCAATAGCATTCATAATCCTTGACAGGCCCGAAGATGCGCTCGCAGAATAGACCATCACGTTCCGGCTTGTAAGAGCGGTAGTTGATGGTTTCTGGCTTGAGCACTTCACCATAAGAACGCTCCAGAATTTCGTCAGGAGAGGACAAGCTGATGGTGATGCTGTCAAAATTTTGATTTTGAATATTACCCTTCTTTTTGAATGGCATGCTCCTAAAGGTTTATGAAGTTGAGCAATTGAAGAGTTGAGAAGTTGAGGCTACCGCGAGCGAATTGGACAAGGACATGTCCAATTCGCTCGCGGTAGCCTCAACTTCTCAACTCCTCAATTGCTCAGCTTTTAGGTTTATTCAAATTTCACATCGAGCGCCAGACCGCGCAATTCGTGTACAAGTACGTTGAAGGACTCCGGAATGTTTGGTTCTGGAAGGTTGTCTCCTTTAACGATGGCCTCGTACGCTTTGGCGCGGCCATTGATGTCATCGGACTTGATGGTAAGCAATTCCTGGAGGATGTTGGCAGCACCAAATGCTTCGAGTGCCCAAACTTCCATTTCCCCAAAACGCTGACCACCAAACTGTGCTTTACCACCCAATGGTTGCTGGGTAATGAGCGAGTATGGGCCGATGGAACGTGCGTGCATCTTATCGTCAACCATGTGGCTGAGTTTAAGCATGTAGATCACCCCTACCGTAGCCTGCTGGTGGAAGCGGTCGCCCGTTTCACCGTCAGAAAGGTAAGTTTGACCCAAACTTGGCAAGCTCGTTTTTTGGATCCACTCTTCAATCTCGTCGCGGGTAGCCCCGTCAAAGATTGGTGTAGCGAATTTGACACCCAATTTTTCACCAGCCCAGCCCAATACGGTTTCGAAGATTTGGCCCAAGTTCATCCGTGAAGGTACCCCCAGTGGGTTCAACACGATGTCAACGGGTGTTCCATCTTCGAGGAAAGGCATGTCTTCAGCCCGAACGATCCGGGATACGATACCTTTGTTACCGTGGCGTCCAGCAAGTTTGTCACCTACTTTCAGCTTGCGCTTTTTGGCCATGTATACTTTAGCCAGCTTGAGTACACCCGCTGGAAGTTCGTCACCAATGCTCACGTTGAATTTCTCACGCTTGTAGCGGCCAATTTCTTCGTTGAGTTTGATGCTGTAGTTGTGCAACAAACGGGCAACAAATTCATTGGATTTAGGCTCGTCGGTCCAGTTGGTATAGTCCACCGAGGTATAATCCAGGTCACGCAGAGTGTCCTGAGTGAATTTTACCCCTTTGGCCAGCAGGTTATCACCATAAATGGTACGGATACCTTGTGAAGTTTTGTCTTTCAACAAAAGCATCAGTTTGTCCACCAAAATGGTCAACAACTCGTTGGTCGCGACTTTGTGCTGGTCATCCAGTTTGGACAATACGTCTTTCTCCTGGTTTTTCTGCACTTTATCTTTTTTCGCACGAGCGAAAAGTTGCTTGTCGATGATCACACCCGTAGTAGAGGGGGGCGCCTTCAAGGAAGCGTCTTTCACGTCGCCGGCTTTGTCACCAAAGATGGCACGCAAGAGTTTTTCTTCCGGAGTAGGATCGGATTCCCCTTTTGGAGTGATTTTCCCGATCAGAATGTCGCCTTCCTTGACCCAGGCACCGATGCGGATGATTCCGTTTTCGTCCAGGTCTTTGGTGGCTTCTTCACTCACGTTCGGGATATCGTTGGTGAGTTCTTCTTCGCCCAACTTGGTGTCGCGTACGTCGATTTCAAAGTGCTCGATGTGTACAGAAGTAAAGATGTCTTCACGTACTACGCGCTCAGAAATCACGATGGCGTCCTCAAAGTTGTAACCTTTCCAGGGCATGAAGGCTACCTTCATGTTTTGGCCCAAAGCCAATTCGCCCTTTTCAGTTGCGTAACCATCACAAAGGATTTGTCCTTTTTCAACTCGGTCGCCTTTGCGTACAATGGGGCGCAGGTTGATGCAGGTACCCTGGTTGGTACGGGTAAACTTGATGAGGTTGTATTTCTTCAAGTTGTCTTCGAAAGAAATCAGCTGCTCTTCGGGTGTACGGTCGTAACGTACATGGATTTCGGTAGCATCCACGTATTCGATTACCCCTTCACCTTCTGCGTTGATGAGCATGCGGGAGTCACGGGCAACTTTGCCTTCCAAACCAGTACCTACTACTGGCGAGTGTGGGCGAATCAGTGGCACCGCCTGACGTTGCATGTTCGAGCCCATCAAGGCACGGTTGGCGTCGTCGTTTTCCAAGAAAGGAATCATGGAAGCAGATACCCCAACGATTTGGTTGGGTGCTACGTCCATGTAGTCGATTTCTTCTGGTGTCAAAACTGGAAAATCACCATGCTCACGGCATTTGACCCGGTCTTGGACGAAGGTACCATCGTTGTTCAGCAGGGCATTAGCCTGGGCAATCCGCATTTTGTCTTCCCCTTCTGCTGACAAGTACAATGGTTGCTCCACTTTTTCCACCATACCTTCAATGACTTTCCGGTAAGGGGTTTCGAGGAAGCCCATTTTATTGATCTTGGCGTGTACGCACAAGGTAGAGATCAAACCGATGTTTGGTCCTTCCGGGGTTTCGATGGTACACAGACGGCCATAGTGGGAGTAGTGTACGTCACGAACCTCAAAACCAGCACGCTCGCGGGACAAACCACCTGGCCCGAGTGCAGAAATACGCCGCTTGTGCGTGATTTCCGACAGAGGGTTGGTTTGATCCAGGAACTGCGACAATTGGCTGGTTCCGAAGAAGGAGTTGATTACCGAGGAAAGGGTACGCGCGTTGATCAGGTCAACGGGAGTAAATACCTCGTTGTCGCGCACGTTCATCCGTTCCCGGATGGTACGAGCCATCCGCGCCAGACCTACACCGAACTGAGCGTACAATTGCTCACCTACGGTACGTACCCGGCGGTTTTCCAGGTGATCGATGTCGTCGATTTCCGCCATTTGGTTCATCAAGGTCACCAGGAACCGCACGATGGAGATGATGTCTTCTTTGGTCAACACCAATACCTCTTCCGAGATATCCAACTGTAGTTTCTTGTTGATCTTGTAGCGCCCTACTTCACCCAGGTTGTAGCGTTTGTCAGAGAAGAACAACTTCTCGATGATGCCACGTGCCGTTTCCTCATCGGGGGGATCAGTACCGCGCAACTGGCGATAGATGTATTGTACCGCTTCCAGTTCAGAACTGGTCGGGTCCTTTTGCAAGGTGTTATATATAATGGAGTAATCCTGTTCGATGTCTTCTTTTTGCAGGATGACTGTAGCCACCGATGCTTCCAGGATTGCTTCAATATTGTCTTCGTCCAAAATGGTGTCGCGTTCCAGAATGATCTCATTCCGTTCGATGGTAACCACTTCACCGGTATCTTCATCTACGAAGTCTTCGGTCCAACTGCGCAATACACGGGCAGCCAATTTGCGGCCAATGCTTTGTTCAAGCGCCTCGCGGGTAGCAGTTACTTCATCGGCCAGATCAAAGATATCGAGGATAGCTTTGTCGGTATCGTAACCGATGGCACGCAACAGCGTAGTAACCGGGAATTTCTTCTTCCGGTCGATGTACGCATACATTACGGTGTTGATGTCGGTAGCAAATTCCATCCAGGCTCCTTTGAAAGGAATAACCCGGGCAGAATAGATTTTGGTACCGTTGGGGTGTACACTTTGACCAAAAAATACCCCTGGTGAACGGTGGAGCTGTGATACGATCACACGCTCGGCACCATTGATCATAAAAGTACCTTTGGGCGTCATGTACGGAATGTTCCCCAGAAACACATCTTGTACAATGGTTTGGAAGTCGACGTGTTCCTCATCGTTACAGGACAAGCGCAATTTGGCCTTAAGCGGGACGCTATAGGTCAAACCACGTTGCATACATTCTTCAATGCTGTAACGGGGAGGGTCGATAAAGTAATCCAGAAACTCGAGTACGAAGATGTTTCTCGCATCCGTGATTGGGAAATTTTCCTGAAATACCTTGTACAATCCTTCATTCATCCGATTTTCAGGAGTTGTTTCCAATTGGAAGAACTCTTGAAAGGACTTTAGCTGAATTTCAAGGAAATCAGGATAAGGAGTGGGAAATTTAGTTTTGCTGAAGGTAATACGCTTCGCTTCAGCCGATTGTGCTTTACCATTGAATATCATCTGCGCAACAAGTTTGTTGTTGATGGTAAAAGCCCCAAGCCTTTATAGCCGAGGGGTACAAAATAGTCAAGTCAAACTATGTAGTGGTTTTCCTGACTAGTAAATGAAACCAATGTTAAAAAAGTTTCATTCTTTCGCATAAAAATCACGAAATGTACAATACAAAGTATATGGCAATGGGCTTAGGAAACAACCAAGGTCGATTTCCTAAGCCCTGGTGCTTCAAAAATAATTTTTTGAAGCACTGCCCATTCCAAAAGCTATACTGCTAAAAGTCAGTTTCGCTAGTTGCTTTTGGCTTGCGCAAGGAGAAATTATTTAATTTCTACCTGAGCGCCAGCTTCTTCCAACTTAGCTTTCAAAGACTCAGCTTCGTCTTTAGAAACAGCTGTCTTCAGTGGTTGTGGAGCACCGTCAACCAAGTCTTTTGCTTCTTTCAAGCCAAGACCCAAGAGGTTTTTCACTTCTTTAACCACGTTCAGTTTGTTGGCACCACCAGACTGAAGGATAACATCGAATTCGGTTTGCTCAACAGCAGCAGGAGCAGCATCAGCAGCAGGAGCAGCAGCAACTGCTACAGCAGCAGCAGCAGGCTCAATGCCGTAATCGTCCTTCAGGATAGCAGCCAGTTCCTGAACATCTTTAACCGTCAAATTTACAAGCGTTTCCGCAAGAGCTTTCAACTCAGCCATTGTTATGTCTTTTAAAAAAGTGGTTTGAAAATGGTATATAATGAGCGGTTAGCTTGGAAGCCTTAACCGTTTGCAACCCACAAACATTTTTGTGGGTTTGCTGAGGTACGGATCACTTTCACGAATTCATTCGTGGAAATTCCCACGAATAAATTCGTGGGTTGGAACCCGTATTCCCTCCCATGGATGAATCCATGGGTTGGGGAGATTACGCTTGGCGCTCTTCGAGGGCCTTGACCAATCCAGCGATGGTAGAACCACCAGATTGCAGGGCACTGACGAGGTTTTTTGCGGGTGATTGAAGCAGACCAATCAATTCGCCCAGCAAATCTTGCTTGGACTTGAGTTTGGTCAGTGCATCCAATTGGTCATCACCGATGAACACCGCAGAATCCACGTAAGCAGCTTTCAACAATGGGCGCTCACTGCCTGAACGACGATAGTCTTTCAGCATTTTAGCAACCGAGTTGGCAGGTGCAGCGGGATCATTGGAGAACAAAATGGCGGTAGGGCCATGGAGTGCTTCAAAAATGCCAGCGTAATTCTTCTCAGCAGGAGTGTCCTCCAGTGCTTTCTTCACCAGGGTGTTCTTAATGACTTGCATTGAGACACCTTTTTCGAAGCAAAGCCTTCTGAATTTGTTGACATCACCTACCGACATGGTAGAAGCATCAGCAAGGTAGAAATAGTTATTTTCACCAAACTGCTCCTTCAACACTTCGATAGTTGCTGTCTTTTCAGCCTTATTCATTTGACTCCTGTTTTAAAACTTAGCGAATCACTTTGGGATCAATTTTCACACCTGGGCTCATCGTAGTAGCAAGGGTAATACTTTTCATGTAAGTTCCCTTAGCCGTTGAAGGCTTCATACGTTGTAGTGTACTCAGCAATTCATTGATGTTCTCGATCAATTGAGTAGGGGCAAAAGACACCCGACCAACTGAAGCGTGAATGATACCCGTTTTGTCAACGCGGAAGGAAATCTTACCCTTCTTTACTTCGGAAACTGCCTCTCCAATGTTGGTGGTTACCGTACCGGTTTTTGGGTTGGGCATCAAACCACGAGGGCCGAGGATACGGGCAACTTTACCCAACGCAGCCATGGTTTGTGGCATTGCGATGATTACGTCGACATCCGTCCAACCTTCCTGAACCTTTTGGATCAGGTCTTCCAAACCTACGTAATCTGCACCTGCTGCTTTTGCTTCTTCGGCTTTTTCCGGAGTACAAAATACGGCTACACGTTTGGTTTTACCCGTTCCGTGTGGCAGACCTACGGTGCCACGGAGTGCTTGATCCGGCTTACGTGGATCGACACCCAGGCGTACGTGAATGTCAACCGAAGCATCAAACTTGGTCAAGTTCACGTCTTTCATTAGAGCAGTTCCTTCTTCCAGAGTATACAGCTTATTGCGGTCTACTTTGGCATTGACAGCGGCTCTTTTCTTTCCAACTTTTGCCATGTCAAAAAAGATTTAAGGTCAACGTCGGTTGCTGCGTTCAGCTGCCGACTCCCTTTTGAAGAAATAAGATTATGCCTCCACTTCTGCGCCACCCCAAGGAGGAGTGCCAGAGATGTTCAACCCCATACTGCGTGCCGTACCCGCTATCATTTTCATGGCAGCATCGATGGTGAAGCAGTTGAGGTCGGGCATTTTGTCTTCAGCGATCGCTTTTACCTGATCCCAAGTTACGGTGCCTACCTTTTTCCGGTTGGATTCAGCAGAACCCTTCTTGATGTTGGAGGCTTCCATGAGTTGGATAGCTGCCGGAGGTGTTTTGATCACGAATTCAAAGGACTTGTCCTTATAAACCGAGATCACCACCGGAAGTATCTTACCCATTTTATCCTGGGTAGCGGCATTGAAGCGCTTGCAAAACTCCATGATGTTCACCCCTTTGGAACCGAGTGCCGGACCGATGGGGGGAGCTGGGTTTGCTTGACCGCCTTTGACCTGAAGTTTGATGAAAACTTCTACTTCCTTTGCCATTTTAGTAAATAATTTTACCGCTGAGTAAAGCTGTTGGATGGGAAGCGTTTCATTCCGGCTCACATTCCGGAGGAACAACAACAACGATACTTTTTACGCAGTATATTGAAAATCAAAAATACACGATCTGTACGGGCAACCCTTGCGGTTGCCCTCGTTGGAACGCCCGGCAACCGCGAGGGTTGCCGCTACGAGGTTTTTTCTACCTGCATGAAGCCCAATTCGACTTCGGTGCCCCGGCCAAAGATTTTTACAATCACCTTCAGCTTTTTCTTCTCCTCGTTCACTTCCTGAATGTCACCAATGAATTCGCTGAATGGGCCATCGACAATTTTGATGGTTTCACCAACGATGAATGGTTCAATCAGGGACTCACCAGCGGCTTGAGATTCGTCCACTTTACCCAAGAGGCGATTGGCTTCAGCGTCTTTCATGGGTTCAGGCGTGTTTTTGCCCAAAAAATGAATGACATTGGGTACATTGGCAATTACTTGTACAATTTCCCCGCTCAGTTTGCCAGCCACAGCTTCTACAAGCAAGTAGCCAGGTAAAATGTTGCGCTCGGAAATTACTTTTTTACCGTTGCGAATCTTGTAGACCTTTTCGGTAGGTACGACGACCGACGAGATAAATGAATTCCATTCATTGCGCAGAATTTCAGCATCAATGCGCTCTTTAATTTTGCGCTCTTTGCCGCTGATCACCCTTAATGAGTACCATTTTTTATCTTCAGACATCGATCTCTACCAATTTATTCGACAAACCTGTAAACAAGTTTAATCATTAAACAAACGCCAAAAGGCACTCGACAGGACTGAACTGTCGAATGCCTTACGGCACTGCATTTTATCTAGATTCCGTAGATGAAGTCCAATGTAAACTTGGAAACCACATCCATGAGAAACACAATTGCTGCCAAGAGCAATACTGCAACCACAACGGCCACTGCATTTGCCTGTAAATTCGCCCAAGTTGGCCAGGATACGTTTTTGACTAGTTCCTGGTAGCTTTCCCTTAAGTAAAGTTGAATCTTTTCCATGTGTGTGGTTTATACTTACCCTCAGATTCTGACTCCGCACGAATGTACCACGAATAAATTCGTGGGTTAGTTGCCTTTCCCACGGCTAAAGCCATGTAGTTTAACCCAGGACTAAAGTCATGGGTTGGTTTGGAGCATTCCCTGCCCAGGGATAAATCCATAGGTTGGGGATATGGCACGGGCAGAAGGATTTGAACCCTCGGCCTACGGTTTTGGAGACCGTCGCTCTACCAGCTGAGCTATGCCCGTGTGTGGTGTGGTATCGAAAAGTTAAGCACCCCACCAGTGGTGAGATGCTTACTTTTCAATATCATATCATGATTGTAGAGAAATTTCTCTACGCATCAATTACCTGTATTAATGCCTTCAAGAGAACAATCCTGGGATGTCAGGTCAAGAACACCCACTCAGAGATGTTGTTTCAACATCCACATAGGGATGTTGCTACTTGATGATTTCAGTAACCTGACCTGCACCTACGGTACGGCCACCTTCACGAATCGCAAAACGCAGACCCTTTTCCATTGCGATTGGGCTCAACAGTTTCACGTTCAAAGTTACGTTGTCACCAGGCATTACCATTTCTACTCCTTCAGGAAGCGTACAGTCACCAGTTACGTCCGTAGTACGGAAGTAGAACTGTGGGCGGTAGCCTTTGAAGAATGGAGTGTGACGGCCACCTTCCTCTTTGCTCAGTACATAAACCTCACACTTGAATTCAACGTGTGGGTTAACTGATTTAGGAGCACAAATAACCATACCACGACGGATGGCTTCTTTATCGATACCGCGCAGCAGGATACCAGCGTTGTCACCAGCTTCACCACGGTCAAGGATTTTGCGGAACATTTCCACACCTGTAACCGTAGAAACCAAAGGCTTTTCGCCTTCTTTCTGCATACCGATGATTTCAACAGAATCACCTACATTGATGACACCACGCTCGATACGACCCGTAGCAACAGTACCACGACCAGTAATAGAGAATACGTCTTCGATAGGCATCAAGAAAGGCTTATCAGTCAAACGGACTGGCTCAGGGATTTGTGCATCTACTGCATCCATCAAATCCATGATGCGTTGAACGTAAGTTGCATCGCCTTCCAGCGCTTTCAGGGCAGAGCCTTGGATAACCGCAGCATTGTCACCATCAAACTGATAAGTGTCCAACAACTCGCGAACTTCCATTTCTACCAATTCCAACATCTCTGGGTCATCAACAAGGTCAACCTTGTTCATGAACACAACGATTGCAGGAACACCTACTTGGCGAGCCAAAAGGATGTGCTCACGCGTTTGTGGCATTGGCCCATCAGTTGCAGCACAAACCAAAATTGCACCGTCCATCTGAGCAGCACCCGTTACCATGTTCTTAACGTAGTCGGCGTGACCCGGACAGTCTACGTGAGCATAGTGGCGCTTTTCAGTTTCGTATTCAACGTGCGCTGTATTGATCGTGATCCCTCTTTCTTTTTCTTCTGGAGCGGCGTCGATTGAGTCGTAATCTTTTTTCTCTGCCAGACCCTTAGAAGCGAGAACAGTAGTGATTGCCGCTGTAAGCGTCGTTTTTCCGTGGTCAACGTGACCAATTGTGCCGATGTTTACGTGCGGCTTTGTTCTAGCGAATGTTCCCTTAGCCATCAGTATAGAATTTTTGGATGTAAATGGTGAAACAAAAAGCATCTATGACCTGGAGCCAATGAAGGGATTTGAACCCTTGACCCCTTCCTTACCGTGGAAGTGCTCTACGCCTGAGCTACATCGGCTTATGTCTTTTTTCTTGTTCGTCCCCACGACCAATGTTGTGGGTTGTCATGTATACATCCATCCCACTCGATCCCATGATTTAAATCGCGAGATCGAGTGAGATGAATGTCAACATATGGAGCGGAAGACGAGATTCGAACCCGCGACCCTCAGCTTGGAAGGCTGATGCTCTACCAGCTGAGCTACTTCCGCTTGTATGACAAAAATTGTGGGGGTGGATGGATTCGAACCAACTCAGTCAAAGACACCAGATTTACAGTCTGGCCCGCCTCTCCACCTGCGGCGCACCCCCTCGGAGACCCAAAGCAAAAGCTTTGAGATTGATTTGAACTAACCCACGAATGAATTCATGGACTTGGAGCCAGCAGAGGGACTCGAACCCCCGACCAGCTGATTACAAATCAGCTGCTCTACCAACTGAGCTATGCTGGCCTAGCTTTGGTTTTGAATCGAACCGATACCTAAAAAATCAGATGGTAGATGATTTGTCAGAAAACGCAATCAGTTTGATCAAAAGCCAGATTTTACAAGGTTTTTCAACCTGTTCAAATCAATTATTTTTGTCGAAAATGTCAAGTTTTGTAAGCATTTCGGCGTCTTTTTCCGAAAGCGATTGCAAAGATAGTGCCTCTCCAAGAAATATCAAATTTTTAAGCGATTTTTTTTCTTTGATTTTCCTTTTCTGTTAGCGTGGCGCAAATATAGGATAAGGTTGTTGATATTTTCAAAGGTTGGGGCTAAAAAGTTTAACGGGTTTAACCAACTGCAGGTGAATTTAGTTCCTGCGGTGTTGATTAAACCCGTTAATACCGTTGGGCAATCCTGGTTGGGGCAATCCCTTGCGGTTGCCCTTTACAACGGCAACCGCGAGGGTTGCCGCTACGATGAATGTTTTTCTTTGTATTTGATGATTTGTCGTTTGAGGGAATCTACTGCTTGTTCAACAGCGGCTTCAAAGGTTTTGCTGCCTACCTTGGCGATGAGGGTTTCGCCCGGCACATTGATGCGCACTTCTGCGATTTTTTCTCTGACCTGTCCGGTGTTTTCCAGTTTAAGCACCACCCTAGCATTGATGATGCGGTCGAAAAACTGGTCTACTTTGCTCAATTTTTTCTCGATAAAGTCTAGCAACTTGCTGTCAACTTTAAACTGTACTGCTTCAGTGTACACAACCATAAGTCAAGATTTAAAGGGTGAGACCATAAAGATCAATTCTTCATCCTTTGAAGTGGCGGGCTTTATTCCGCGCCAGATTTGGGATGAGCTTGCTGGTAAATTTTTTTTAGTCGCTCAATTGAATGGTGGGTGTAGATTTGAGTAGCGGCCAAACTTGAATGGCCCAACAACTCTTTTATTGCATTCAGATCAGCACCGTGATCCGATAAGTGAGTAGCAAAAGAATGCCGCAAGACGTGTGGGCTGCGTTTTTCCTGGGTGGTGATGGTACTCAGAGCCTCCTTCACAATCCGGTAGATGAGTTTGGGGTAAGCGGCTTTTCCATCCTTGGTGAGCAGGAGGGCCAACTCTGAGGTATTTGGAAAGGTCTGCTGACGCAAATCCAGGTACCGACGCAAGAGTGTTGCCATAGCATGGGAAATGGGAATCAAACGTTCCTTATTTCCTTTTCCCAATACCTTAATGGTAAATGCACTCAAATTCAGGTCACTTACCTTGAGGTTCAAAAGCTCGCCGCGGCGCATGCCAGTGAGGTAGCACAACTCTACGACCAATTGATTGCGGAATTTTTCATAATCATCGGCAGGGTCTATGGCATTGAGCATTTGTTCCAGGTATTGTTCAGGAACCACGCTGGGTAGTCTTTTTCCCAACTTGGGCAAACTCACCTGTAACATTGGCGAGCGGGCAATCACTTGCTCGCGCTGCAAAAAGCGGAAATAAGACTTGAGGGTCGACAACTTGCGCCGAATAGAGGAAGCAGAATACTTTTGCTCCATTAGGGAAACGGCCCAAGATCGGATGTGGATGTGTTGGATAATCGCAGGTTCGACGATTTCGTACTGGCTTTGCAAAAAAACGTTAAATTGCTCCAAATCAACCTTATAGGCATCAATGGTATGCACGGAAAAGCGTTTTTCATACTGCAAATACTTCAGAAATCCTTCTACCATCATTCGTTTGGGTTGTACTGAACTAAATTTAAATCATTAAGCGGAGAAAGTCAAGGGTCGACTTAACTTTTGCTTAACATTGTAAATGGTCATTTTAGCTAAATCCTTGATAAATTGCCGTTTAATTTACTCAACGATCTTTCGATTTTTTTAGAAAATTTTATGGCTCAACAAAAAAGAGACAATCATTTCATCAAAGGGGCGATTTACCCTGGCGGACAAAAAGCCATGCTGCTTTTTATTCAAAACAACTTGCAATATCCCTCTGAAGCGATTACAGCCAAGGTAGAAGGAACTGTAAGAATTCGATTCAGCATTGATCACTTGGGGAAGGTGTTCAAAAGCCAGGTCATTGCCAGTTTGGGGCACGGCTGTGATGAGGAGGCTATCCGGTTGGTACAGTTGTTGCAGTTTGAAGTACCCAAAGCGTACAAATTAAAGGTGCAACACCACCGGACTTTGAACATCCACTTTAAACTGCAGGTGAATCAGGAAGTGTCAACAGAGGCCCCTACCCTACCCACTCCACTATTGATTCAGTATAGCATAAGTAGTTCAACTTCACCAGAAGCATCAACACCTGTTGCGGATTCCCCCAACCATGGTTACCATTACACGATTCAGTTGAAGCCTTAAAATGCAGAAAGGCCACTATTTTGCAAGAGCGGCCTTCCTTGTATTAAACTAATATTCAGATGGAACCAGGATCGATACCCAGTTCTTTTAGCTTTTGAATTAGCTTTTCTTTTGCTGCTTTCTCCTCATCGGCACGTTCTTTCTCTTGTTCTGCACGTTGCTTTTCTTGTTCGGCGCGTTGCTTTTCCTGTTCGGCACGTTCTTTTTCTTGCTCTGCACGTTGTTTTTCTTGCTCGGCTCGGGAACTTTCCTCTTCGGCACGCTGCCATTCTACATCAGCACGAAGCTTTTCGACTTTCAATTTTTTTCGCTCTTGTTCGATACTTTTAGCTTGAGCCAAAATCATTCGCTCCTGATCAGCCAATTGCTGCAAGGTTTTTTCCATCGCTTCCCTTTGCTCTTGCAGTTCCTCAATTGCAGCATTTTGCTCCTCAAGTAATTCCAAGTAGGACAAAAAGGGCTGGCCATCAGGTCGATACAATTCTAAGATGCCGTTTTTCATGCTCCAGCGTACACCCAAAATCGGGCTCATCCATTCGTCTCCGATCAGCTGTTTTTCCAAAAGATCATTCCGCCGCGCATATACTTTAAATGTAAATCGAATTGGGTCATAGATGTAATATTCCAGTACGCCATAGGTTTGGTAAAAGTCCAGCTTTTTTTCCATCTCTTTAACCGTGTTACTCGGCGAAAGAATTTCAACCACGACCTGCGGCGGCAGATTATTTTCTGCAAATTGAATGTAAGAGCCACGCATTTCTTTGGGGGCGCCAATGGCAATCAACACGTCGGGCGCTACTCGAATGTCGATGCGTCCTTTTACTGGATACCAAAGTAAATCCCCGGCCACAAACACGTCTGGTCGATCTTTAAAAACTGCATCCATTCCCAGCTTGATCAATGCAATCCATTCCCATTGCAAGGTGTTATCTGCCATTGGCTTGCCATCTGAGCTGGGATAAATTTTGTAGAGTTCTTCTTTGCTTAAGGTGTGCATACCTCAATGTTTTCATTTAGGAATACCAAGTCCTGCTCTTTACCCCAACAAATTACATGAAAATAAAGATTATCGCAAGCAAAAATAATAAACTTTTAATTTTAAAATTAAAAAACTTAAAAATAAAAAAAGAGCTACTCCTCTGCAGAAGTAGCTCCCCTTTAAACTTGACGTAAATAGTAGATTAATACCCAGGATTCTGAGTCAAGTTCTTATTGGTGTCCGTTTCCCGTTGTGGAATGGGCAGTACCAGTAAGTTGTCACCAAAAGGTTTGGTCCCTACACTACCACGGGTACGTTTGATGTCATCCAGGTTGTTGCCTTCGAATGACAATTCCAGGTGGCGTTCTTTCAAGATCGCGGCCAAGGTCGCAGTACTTAGGGCAGCCAGACCAGCTCTGGTACGCGTTACATTCACGTCAGCCAGGGGTATAGCACCTACGGATGTACCCAAACGTTGGTTACATTCTGCACGAGTCAGGTACATTTCAGCCGTACGTACGACTGGAACATCACCAAATCGGTCTAAAAATTTGCGGGTAAACACGCGATTACTTGCCGTGGTAGTGAACGTTCTACGCACATCACCAGCTTCAAACAAATCAGTATATTTGGTTTGTATACGAATGTCCCCACGTCCTTGGAACGTTGCTGGCGCGAAATAGGTATTCATAGCATTGGTACCATCCTGATCCGATACGGCGATGCGGAAGATGATTTCATTGCTCGCCCCACCAGTAGCAAAAACGTCTGCAAAGCTGGCTGCCAATTTACGTGCTCCAGATTGGATGACTTTGTTGGCAGCATCACGAGCCAGCGCATAGTTGCCCTGCATCAGGTATACCCGCGACAACATTGCAGAAGCCGCATCACGCGTAGCAAGGGTAGCATCGTCACCCGCCTTGGTAGCAGGCAGCAAAGTCTCTGCTTTGGTCAAGTCTTCAATAACTTGTGCGTAAACGGCTTGAACACTCGCTCTTGAGCGATAGTCCGCGTCGGTAATAACCCGGGTTGGGGTAATTACCAATGGCACCCCTGGATTGGCGTTGTTGTCGCCATCACCCCAGGTTTTACCCCACAATTTCACCAGCTCGAAGTATAAAACCCCACGGATAAAGCGAGCTTCTCCTTCAACCTTCCCACGATCGGCTGCATCCAAGATAGTCAGTGCAGACAACACGTTATTGGCGCGGTTGATGGCACCGTAAGCATCTCTCCAAGTCGCGTAGGTTTGGGTATTGCCGGGTGTAATGGCTTTCCGCCAAACTTCATCCAGCGTAGCAAAGGTACCACCAAAAACAAATTCGCGGTCATCCCCCAGTAATTCACTGGTGAATTGAAAACCACCACCATAAACGTCTCCATCCCCCAAACCGTCGTAAGCACCCGTCAGGGTTACTTTTACATCCTGAGGTGTGGCCAAGGCCAGGTTTTCGTCGATGGTCTGCGTAGGCGCAACATCCAATTTGCTGTCGCAAGCCGAAGCCCCCAAAAGGATCAGGGCAAACGGCGCTATATGTTTGAGCATTTTAAGCATTTTCATTTTTTTAAAGGTTAAAAACATTTTGCGCTGTTCCAGGAATTAGAACCCGATGTTAAAGCCAGCCAGGATCGTTCTGGGCTGAGGAGCAGTGTAAAAGTCATAACCTTGTGCAATGTTGGTTACAATGTCATCAGCGTTAACTTCTGGGTCCCAACCGATGTAGTTGGTCCAGGTAAGCAAGTTTTGTCCAGTTACAAATACCCGCAAGCTTTGGATTTTAGCCTTGCTGGTGAGGGATTTGGGGAAGTTGTAGGACAAAGTTGCGTTGCGCAAACGTACAAAAGAACCATCCTGAATAAAGCGGCTGGAAGGCTGCGCACCATTGTTGTAGAACAAACGTGCTTCTGGAATATTGGTATTGGTATTCTGAGGCGTCCAGGCATTCAGCTGATCCACGGTTTGGTTGTCTTCAAAACGAGCGTTGGCAGAAGAGAAACGGCCTACCCCGTAGAAGTTGAGTTCGTTGCCAATTACTGCACTGAACAATACCGACAGTTCAAGGCCTTTGTAGCTGAAGGTGTTGGTCACGCCACCGATCCAATCGGGCAGCGGGCTACCTACTACTACGCGGGTTGCCTGGCTGTAAGTGCTGGTTGTTTCACGGTTGCCTTCAGTAGCATTTTTGTACCACAATGCATTACCATTAGCCGGATCTACACCAGCGTATTCGGCAGTGAAGTAAGTACCCAATGGCTGTCCTTCTACGGCGCGGCTCATGTTGTTCAAACCAGCTTCGATGATTTGACCTTGCAGGTCGGTGATCTCGTTTTTGTTGGCTGCAAAGTTCAAGCTGGTTCTCCAGCGGAAAGCACCTCTTACCACATCGGTGTTCAATACTACTTCAATCCCTTGGTTGGTCAATTTACCAACGTTACGGAATTGAGTGGCAAAACCTGTAGTTGACGGAATATTTACATTCAACAACAGACCGGTGGTGCTTTTGCTGTAAAAATCAATTTCCCCGGTGATGCGATCCTTGAACAAACCAAAGTCGATACCTGCGTCGAACTGATCAGTGGTTTCCCAGCTCAAATCAGGGTTGCCCAACTGGGAAGGACGCTGACCAGGAGCGCCATTGTAACCAGCGTCACCCTGGAACAGACCCAATTGTGGGAAGTTACCAATTTCAGCGTTACCCGTACGGCCATAGCTGGCCCGAACTTTGAGGAAGCTAATCGCATTGATATTTTGCAAGAAACCTTCTTCCGACACAATCCAGCCCAAAGAAGCGGCAGGGAAGAAACCATAACGGCTTTCTTTACCAAAACGAGAAGAACCATCCGTACGTACACTTACACCCACGAGGTACTTTTCAGCCAGTTTGACGTTGGCGCGTGCAAAGTAAGACAAGAAGCGGAAGTTGGTTTCGGTAGATTCACCGTTTGTTTTGCGGGCGGCACTGGCAATCTGGCGATAAGCGTCTGATGGGAAATCCTGGCCTTCGATGAAGTTGGTCTTCTGCTGTGATTGCTGATAAGCCATACCAGCGGTCAAGTCCAGTTTGGTTTTACCAAATCCGGTATTGTAAGTAAAGTAATTGTTCGTGTTGTAGTTTTCAACCCGAGTGAACAAGTTCCGGCCTAAGCCCAGTGGTGCACCAAAGTTGCGCTGGGTTTTGCTGTTGTAGTACAATTCCTCCTGTTGATCCAATAGGTCCAGTGCAAATTCTGAACGGAAGCTCAAGCCATCCAGAATGCTGACTTGGGCATAAACGCTGCTCAGGTTGCGGTTCACGTTGGTGTTGTAATAGGCGTTGCCAAGGTTGATCAGCGGGTTGTAATACACTGGAATGCTGATGTCGCCCGGAGGAGTGCCTACTGGCAAACCTGTATCAGGATCGTTTTGTGGAGTCATTGGAGGCAGTGCCACAATCTGCATAGGGTTGTCAAACTGGCGGTCACCGGAAATACGTTCATTGAACGAACGGCTCAAGCTGGTGTTGAACCCTACCTTCAGCCACTTATAGGCTTGGTGATCTACGTTGATGCGACCAGTGATGCGGTTCAGCGCATTGCCAATCAAAATACCTTTTTGGTCAAACCATTGGCCTGACATGTAAAAGGTCGTTTTGTCGTTGCCACCAGAGATATTCAGGTCATGTTGCTGCATGGGTGCGTCCTGGTAGGCCAGTTTTCCCCAGTCGGTGTCTTCTGCTTTATCCGTGCCAAAGGTACCCAAACTTTGGGTTTTGAAGAAATCCTCCATGTAGGTGGTGTACGAGTCTGGATCGGAAGCAGCGAGGCCATCGATGCGGTCAGATGCGGCCGCAGCCTGGCGGTAGAGTTTCAGGTACTGCTCGGTATTCAAGAACTCCAACAAACGGGCAGGATTGCTCTCGCCATACTGGAAGCCATAGTTTACACTAGTGCGGCCGGTTTTACCCCGCTTGGTGGTTACCAGCACTACGCCATTGGCCGCACGCGCACCGTAGATGGCTGCAGCAGAAGCGTCTTTCAGGATTTCGATGGATGCGATGTCTTGAGGATTGATGTCGGCAAGTGGGTTGGTTGATCCACCATATGACCCGAGGTCTGCGGTTGTAGCAGGAATCCCATCAATCACAATCAAGGGCTCGTTGGAAGCGGATACCGACGACTGGCCACGTACCCGAATTTGTACGGCCTGACCCAATTTGCCATTACCAGAAGTGATTTGTACCCCGGCAGCTTTACCTTGCATGGCTTGGTCAAAGCTGGTTACGGGCATGTCTTTGATGTCCTCCGTGCGGATTTTGGCGATGTTGCCCGTCAGTTCCCGCTTGATGGCCGTACCATAACCTGTTACCAGTACTTCGGTAAGGTCGATACCCGGCTGCATGGGAATGGTGATGTCGGTTTGGTTGTTGACGGCTACTTCCGAGGTGGAAAAACCTGTGTAGGATACTACCAAGGTCGCGTCGCCAGGCGCGCTGAGCTTGAATTTCCCATCAATGTCAGATACAGTCCCGTTGGTTGTACCTTTCACCATTATGCTGGCGCCAATTAGAGCTTCGCCATCCCGGTCGGTTACTTTTCCGCTGATGTTCAATTGTCCGAAGGCAACCGTAGCTCCGCAGAGCATCAGCAGTAAAGCTAGTAAATGTTGTTTCATACCAATGAATTTGATTTTATTGAATGTCAAAAAAGTATACAGTCAGGTTAACACCTGGTACAGACATCGTGTTTAGAGCAGGATTGTTCAAGGGATAAAAAAACGTTGCAAGTTAGTCGCTGGAAATTAATAAACGTTTGGATCTGACTTAGGGCTGCCTGAGCACATTGACGCTGATGTACATCTGCAATTTGGCAGACAAAAAGATAAAACTTTGCAAAAATAGAAATGGAGCGCTTAAAAAGCACTCCATTTCGAAATTATTTGATAAAAATAAATTATTTACCCACAACCCCTACGTGTAAAAATGGTGAAGAATAAAAGGCTCCACCTGTGATATTTACACCAGTATTGGCAGCATTGTATGCTTTACCATTGGTCAGCTTCATAGTTCCTCTTACCTCAAAACGATCCGTTTCAGAAATATCGGCATCGGTAAGACCGAGTTTATCCTGCATTTCTTTACCCGTGATGGTAATGGTGGCGCGAGGATATCCGGTAGTTGGATCCTTGGCATAAGCCGAGGCAGGGATTGACTTGAGGGCAACATCCGTTTTGCTGCTGTTGCCATTGGCGGCAGTGCGGTCCACAAAACGTACAACCAAGTCGTAAGAAGCAAAGAGCGCTCCTGCATCCTGCGTAACCGCTTCTGCCAAAAACTCAATTTTGGTGCCAGCTACATTGGCTTTACTTATCGTAAAATTACCCACTGGGAATGGCGTAACCTGACGCATGTACCCTCCTTGCTCGAAGTTGAATTCATCGAAACGCTCGACAATTTCAGTTTCGCAAGAAGCAAAGGCCAGCACGGCAAAAAACAAAAGAAACTTTATGCTATTTTTCATGTTTGCATTCTTTTTGGCTAATCTCTTCAGCGGAGCTGCAGAATGATTAACGAATAAAATTATTCGCTGGATTGGTGTCCCAGAATACCTGTACCGTAGCATTGGTTTTTTGCTTGGCATTTTTATTTCTGGTTACATAATCTAGCGGGTAATAGTAAGAGCGTACAAATGGACCAGGATTGGGTTCAAGAGCCAGTTGTTGATTATCTGGCTTACCCGTTCTGCGGTACATGTTGTAGGCCTCAATACCATTTCCATGCAACGCTACCCAGTATTCGCTGGCGATGATGTTCAGCTTGGCATCAGGAGTAGTAGCGGCGTCGTAATCTGCCAATACTTTGTCTACGTACTTAGTCACCTCAGTGGCCCAAACAATGCCCTGCGCTGCCTCAAATGTAGCAATTTTGCCCGCCTCTGAAGTACCCAGCGCCACAGCGCGTACATCCGCCATTGATTTTTCAACTGCAGACTTGAGCAATGCCTTCGGATCACCAGTAGTACCCAGGGTCAGCGCAGATTCAGCCAACATGAAATCAACGAAAGAGCGCATCATCATCGGGTGAATGCCTGCGCCACCTGCGCCTGCGCCTAGTGATACTCCAATACCAGCGTTGTTGTCGTACAAACCGCCAGCAGGATAAAGCCCCCAAGCCGTACGCAACAAACCATCTGGTGGGATACCCTCGTTGCTGAGGTGATCACGCCCCCAATAACCTACGGTCGTAGGCAAGCAAAATATATCTGCTTCGCGATAGTGAGCAGGTTTTTGGTTGGTAATACAACGCAGTTGGTTAACATCCGTTGGATTGCGCACCGTTTGACGATAGAAGTAAAAGCGCATCCGTGGATCAGGAAAACCTTTGGAATTGTACATGTGACCCATGTAGGAGTTCGACTGGTAATCGCCACCGCCGGTTGGGCCGTACTGACCACCGTAGCGAGGATGGCGGGTATCCGGGTTGGTCAGGTTGGTACCGTATTTGAAGGTAAAGTTCTCAGCAGCGGTTGAGATCAATTTGTTCTCCGCAACCAAGGCATTGATGGCCGAAGTAGAACCTGCTTTATTGACCAAGCGCAGGTTGAGGTGGTACTTCAACTTTATCGCATTCACCAGGCGAACCCAACGATCGACGTTACCAGCATAAAACAAGTCACCAGTTGCGCCACCCTTTGATTTGGCGGCGAAATTCTCAGTCGCCTTGTTCAAGTCAGCCAGTGCAGCAGCGTACACATCTGCACCTTTGTCCGCATTCGGGTTGAAGTTGCTGGGATCAATGGCCTGTGATAGTGGAACGTCTCCATAAGCATCCACCAGGTTCATTAAAACCATGGCGCGGATGGTACGTGCGATACCAGCATGCACAAACAATTCTCCTTTTTCAGCCAATGGAATAATGGCATTGACATCGGCCATAACACCCGCGTAAGAGTTGCTCCACAAACCATTGGTGCCGTTGGGTGAAACCGCGTTGTCATAGATGCCAGCACCTTGATTCAGCATGCGGGTCAGACGCATGCCTGGGTCGCTGAACCCATTGAAATTGCCTGCATAACTCAGCTCAATGCTGTTGAGGATGAAGTTGACGTTGGCATTGCTTTCAGTTACCGCATTGGGGTTGTCCAGCAAGTCCAGCTCACAAGATCCCAATACCGTTACCGCAAATACCAAAAACAATATTTTGATATGACGAATCATCGTTTGATTGTTTAAAAACCAATAAATCAGACTTTTTAGCTTCTAAGCGCTTAGAAAGTCATTTTCAGGGTACCACCAATTCTGCGGGCACTAGGACCAGTCAAAAATTCGAAGCCCAAACCATTACCTACACCCAAGCCCAAGTTGTCCGTATCAAAGTTCAACCCTGGAGGGAAGTTTGGAGCGCGGTACCAGAGGTTCGTTCCAGAGATACCCAAAGAAATGGCTTTGAATGGAGTCTTGGACAACAACTTGGTTGGCAATGCATAGGTCAAATTGACTTCCTGCAAGCGGATGGTAGTACCATCGTAGATACGACCTTCGTCCACGAAGAAGTAGAGGTTGTTGAAGCCCACGTCCGACGCGGTTACCTGAATGTCATTGGGCGTACCGTCTGCTTTAACACCGGGAAAAAGGAAAGTCTGGGCACGGTCATAACCTGCACTCAATCCAGTATCCTCGGTCAAACCACGACCCATCAATGCACCAGCGGTAGAGCTGTAAATGGCACCGCCGTGGCGGTAAGACAACATGAAGTCAAATGAGAACCCTTTGTAAGTAAGGCCATTGATCAAGCTCATGTTGAAGGCTGGGTTAGGGTCGCCCAATACGATTGGAGTAGCAGTTGCTTGCAGGTAGCCCCCACCATCGATAAGGGGTTGACCTTGTTCATTGCGGCGTACACCTGATCCTTTGATGATGTTGTAAGGTTTGCCTACGATGGCAAAGTTACCCAATCCCGTAAAACCAGTCGTTTGTACTTCGGTCAAAGTACCACCCAAGTCCAACACTTTTGGCGTGTTGCGGCTGTAGTTGATGGTCACATCCCAGTTGAAGTTTTTGGTCTTCACCGGTACGATATTCACGCTCAACTCGATCCCTTCGTTGCGGATTTTACCGATGTTGATGGTAGTCGAGGTATAACCCGTAGAAGCATCCAACGGAGAGCTGGTGATCAGGTCACGGGTATCACGACGGTAAACGGTAAGGTCGAAACCAAGACGGTTGTTGAAGAACTTTGCTTCGATACCACCTTCGTATTCGGTATGCAACTCAGGCTTTAGGTTCGGGTTACCCAATACGTTGGTTACAGCGTGACTCTGCAGCGCAGCGCCAGCAGCATTCAACCAGGAGCGAGCACCTTGATTCAGGACGTTACGGGTATTGTAGGGGCTGGGGAAACCAGCGGAAGTACCTACACCAGCACGGATTTTCAAGAAGTTGAGGAAACCTCCATCCAAGCCAGCGAACGCTGAAGTTGGTACGAAGGATATGCTCGTAGATGGATAAAAGATACGACGATTCTCTTTTTCTACAGTAGAAGTCCAGTCGTTGCGACCGGCAAAGTTCAAATACAAAAAGTTGTTGTAATCCAAAGTAACTTCTCCAAAGATACCCATCCGGGTTTGTTCTTCGATGAAGTCAGAGGCTACGTTGTCGATAAAGTTAGTATGGCGGAACAAATTCCTTGCCAACTGGTTCTGGCTGCTTACCCCATCGCTGGAGAATACATCGTTGCGCAGGTTACCACCCAGTCTGGCCGCAATGGTCAATTTCTCAAACAATGGTTTGGTTGAGAAAGACAAAATCAACGAGTTGTCCCAGATGGTGTTCTGTATGTTGCGCGTGAAGTATGCTCCGGTTGGGAACTGCACGCCGCCCTGATTCAACTGGAATTCCTGATCTTCGGTGTAGGTGTCCAAACCTGCCTTGTACAAAAGGTTGAAATTCTTGGCAATTTCGTAGTTGAACGTCGTTGCCGAGAAGATGCGGTTAACCGAGCCAGTAGTTTTATAATTTTCCAATACCCAACGTGGGTTAGGAATGTCGTTACCACTGCGGAAGTAAACCGAGGCACCTGAAACCGGATCAGCGTAAGGCCAGCCCATCAAGTCTACCTGACGAGGAGTGTACATTACGTTGGCCAGTACAGAAGGGAAGTCGTTGGCGTTGTTCCCGGTACCTGAGCTAAGTGGAGGAGAGTATTGGTCAGTGTTGGCAAAGGTGAACGAGGTGTTCACTGAAAGTTTTTTGCTCAACTTCGCGTTGATACCCAAGCCCAGGTTGAGTTTTTTCAAACCGTTTTCAGGAATGTACCCTTGCTCGTTCAAATAACCAGCGGACAAGTTGTAGCTGATGTTTTCGCTGCCGCCCGTTACGTTCAAAGACGTGTTGGCAATAGCCCCCGTGCGGAAGAAATCACTTACGTTGTTGGGAAACACCTGCATGGCATAAGGCTGTACCGAAGCCACATAGTCCGCCTGCCCAGCGCGCAATGCTGCATTGGAAAGGAAGGCGTAAGGGTGCTGGGTCAGTGCCGCGTTGGTATTCTGCGAAGGATAGGCTCTTGCTTCATTCAGCGTTGGTCCCCAGTTGCTGAAGAAGTAACCCAGGTTTTGCTGGAATCCACCTACATAATCGTTTTGGTAACGAGGCAGGTGAGCGGTGTTGGTGAAGTAAGACTGCGTCAGGTTGAACTCGGCTTTGCGCGATTTCTTGCTGCCACTCTTGGTCGTAACCAGGATTACCCCGTTCCGGCCTTGGTCACCGTAAGTTACCGTGGCTGCCAAACCTTTCAATACACTGATGCTCTCAATGTTGTTGGGATCCAAATCCAGGAAACGGCTGGAAGCGCCCTGCCCCCCTTGCGTAAATCCACCCCGCTGGTTGGTATTCGAGTTGAAAGGCACCCCGTCTACTACGAACAAGGGCTGTACCGAACCAGTAATGGAAGAATAACCACGGATGGTAATGTTGGTACCGGTACCTGACACCCCGGAAGTAGCAGTTACGTTTACGCCAGGTACTTTACCCTGGATAACCCGCGCTACGTCCGCTTGTGGGCGGTCTTCAATCGCACCTGCATCTACGGTAGAAACCGCGTAACCCAAGGCTTTTTTCTCCCGACGGATACCTTGTGCAGTTACCACCACTTCACCCAATTGAGAGGCGCTTTCTTCCAACGTTACATCGATGATGTTGGAGGTTCCAAGTGTGATTTCTTGGGTAGAATAACCGGTGTAACTCACCACAAGGGTAGTTGCACCATTAGGAGCGCTCAAGGAGTAGGTTCCATCTACATCCGTCACGCTACCACTGCTTGTTCCTTTCACAAGGATACTGGCACCGATGAGCGGGCCGCCACTTTTGTCTGTCACTTTGCCGGTAATAGCCCTTTGTGCTACAGCTGATGCCATAGCAAAGACTACCAGCGCAAGCGCTAGTAAGTGTTTTTTCATACTAATCCGATTTTATCTGTTTAAGAAACTAATCCCAACGTCAAAATTAAGCCATTGTTCAAAATTGCAATAACTATTTCTGAATTTTTTAACAATGGCAGAATAAATGCGTAAAACAGTGTTGCTAGAGCAGGTATTTTTTCCAGATTATTATTTGGGAATGTTGAACTGGTGTTTACTAGAAAAAGGAGTTTTCAGTTTATCTCCGAATGTTATTGCATTTAGTGAACGCAAGAAAGGAAAAATTCGCTGCTTGCTGTGGCAAGGTGCAAAGTAAAAAAATGACGGATAGCCGACATTTCGCTGGCTATTTTGCCCCGACTGTCCAAGCTTTGAAATTTCGAGTCCTAATTTGCCCGCTTCAAGAAGCCCTCGACGGTCTTTGCATCCATGTTCTTTCCAATGATCTTTCCGTTGGGGCCTACCATAATACTATAGGGAATACTATCAATTTTATAGGTATTGACCGCCTGGCTCGCCCAGCCTTTCAAATCGGCTACGACCGGCCAGGGGTACTGCCCGTTTTGCAGGGTGGCATTCAACATTTCCAGATCTTCATCCAGCGAAAAGGCCAACATATTGAAACCTGTGGGGTGGTATTTCTGGTATACTGCTTTCTTTTGTTCCAGATTAAACAAACAGGGAGCGCAATAACTCGACCAAAATTCAAGCAAATAGTATCCTCCCTTCCATTGGGCTGGGCTTTGGATTTTGCCACTTCGATCTACAAAACTGGCGGAGGGCAGGCTATCTCCGATTTCGTATTCTACCTCAAAAAGAGCCAGAAAGTCTTTGGTTTTTTGAATGAAGGTAGCCAATTGAGGGTGCTGCTTGAACCGTTTTTCCAAACGGGTAATAAATGCCTTATGTCCGGCACGATCATTGCCAAAATCCAGTTGCTGGGTAATGAACAAAGCAGCCAAGGGGCTAGTAGTAGTATCGGCAAAGCGAAAATAGTTGTCCATCACCTGTTGCCTCAATGCTACAGCGTCGGCCCGTAAAGCGGACTCCTCTCCAATCTGGTTGCTGATTTTATTGTTCAGAATGGTCAAGCTGTCTTGAAGGGGGTTCTGGGCATGTTGTAGGTTTTGCAGCGCCAAAGAGCCGTTAGAACCAGTTGTGGTATACGCCCGAGGGTTGACACCGTCAATACTGGTTTGAATGCTCGCCACATCGGCGATAAAATACAAGGTGCTGCGCAGGTTGGGGATGCTGAGTTGGTACAATGTTTCAGTCCAGGGCACCTGATCCGTTAACGAAAATTGGGCATCAAGTTGGGTGTTCTGGAAAGAATCGACCAAGGTGGGAGCTTGGTTGTCGGAAAGGCGGTACAAATAAATGGTACCGGGCTGGGCGTTGCGCAGGGAAATCTGGAGTTGGAAGTTTTGGGGTTTGGGGGTGCAGGAGCTGAAGAGGAGGAGAAGGAGGGGAAAAAAAATCGATGCAGTTCGCCAGAAGGTTATAAGCCCCCTTGGGGGCGAAATATGGGTAGAAAACGGTATTTCCCGGAGTTTCTGGAGTCCCTTTAGGGACGTGATGTGGGTATCATGCCACTCGGGATACCCACATCGCGTCCCTACGGGACTATTAGAAACATCGGGCACCTTGTTTCCTACCCATATTGCGCCCCTAGCGGGGCTTCCGTTAGCCTCAGCCCCCCCGACCACTACAGGCAGGGGGTTGGGAAACATTTGCATGATTTTGCGCTGCATGTACACCTTAATATATGTCAATCACAATCCATTCACCTCATTCGTAAACGCGATCAAGGTTTTTTCGTCAATGTTTTTCTTCGAGGTCACCAACTTTACGATGATGGCCTGGTGCTGGGGAAAAAGTTTGAGCAGTTCGTCCCGGGTCATTTTTTCAAAGCCCTTCACCCCTATTTCGGCATCCACAAAAAAGTACACACTTTCATTGCGGTATTGGCTGGAATAATCCCCATTGAAATTGCGGGCATAGTCATTTTTGTTGACTGGCAGTGCTTTGGAAGTACGCAGTTTCAGGAGCGAGATTTTACCGGAAGTGCTGCCTCCAATAAGTTGAAAAAACACTTTATTGGTTTTGTCAACAGCAATACTTTTGACAAAACGAATGGAATCCAGGCCATCGGCGATCACAAAACGGCGCACACTGTTGTTGTCGGCTACAATCATTACGTCTTCATCGTCTTTGCGCAGGTAGAGTTCATTTTTTTCAAAGTCAAAGTTAAAGCCGTAACCTTCTTTGACCATTTCGCTGCCCCGGGAAAGCGCCCAGCCTTTGCCCCATTCTTCTAGCAAAAAGCGGTCTTTACCACCAGCTGTTTTAAAATTGGCCGCGCTGGCTTTTGGATTGGTGGGTGAATTGGCCGCAATGATGAAATCGCGGAAGGAGCGCGCCTGGCTCAGTAAAAGATTGGGTGTCGATAACAGCAGCACGACGCTTAGGAGTTGAGTCAATTTCATGTCGGAAGATTTTTTATGATTTAACGTTTAAATATAACAGAAACTATACAAATTGCAAAAAAAAAGCCCATCTGAACCAATTAAGGCTCAAATGGACTTTTTTTATGACTCAGTCTTTAACTTAAAGTTTTTTCCAAGTCTCAAAGATTTCACGAGAGTACTGAGCCTGTCCAGAAGAACCACCGGCATAGCCATAGTGGAACTTGAAGGTTTTGGTTGCAGCATCGTAAGTGTTAGGGAACAATGCACTGGTAAATCCACCTGGGCCTGGGTAAGTACTATTGCCAAATGGGTTATCCAAAGTCATGAACCCTGCCGATGGAGCGGCAGGCGTAGAACCCGCACTTTCCCAACCCGTAACACTAGCCGCTACATTGAAGCGGAAGCCCCAGCCACCGAGGTCGCCTACCTGGCCTTCACTACGAGTACCAGACACAGTGGACAGATACTTGGTTGCACTAATGCCACGAGGTGCACTTGGGTGAAAGAAGTAACCTTTAACCTCGTAGTTGCCTTCGTAGACGTTTTTCACCAGTACAGGGAAAACAATCTGGCGGAAGTTGCTGGCCACAGTTTGACCTGATGCATCGGTGAGGCGGAAAGCAATCATGTTGCTTTTGGCCAAATCAATCTTATCCGCAAACAATTCAATTGGCACTTTGACCTCTTGCTGGCCTGCAGGAATAACCACAGTCAAGGCAGGAAGTTTATAAGCTGCCGCTGGCAGTTCTTCGTACTTGGTGCCAAACTTGGTATTGTAGGCAGCAATGATGCTAGGATCTTTGGCAAAAGTCACCGTTACATCCTTGTCCAGTGGTTTGCTCCAGGAAACCCGAGCATACAAATCAACAGTTTGTGCGGTAGATTTGAAATCCAGCGCAACAGGGTTGACCGATTGAACCGCCGGGAAATTGCCATTGGGAATCAATATAACAGGTTTGATGGACGTGTCCGTGTAATCGGTAATCGGCTCATCCTTCAAGCATCCGCTAAAACTGAATCCAACTAAGGCTATTAAAGCTATTTTAAAAATAGTTTTCATTCGTGTTGTATTTAAAAATTAAACAAAATCAATTAATTCATCCACCAAACTTTGGAGTTGAATTGACTGATCGTTCCCACCGCAGTTACACTAGCAGTGTTCAGGTTGTACTCTATTTGTGGGTACAACAAACGAACGGGCAAAACAGGGCTGGTACGTCCTGGATTCACGGAAAGTGGAATGGCAGGAAAGGCACCGTTGCGGCGATAATCGGTCCAAGCTTCCAATGGGTTGCTGCCGTTCATGGCCAGGTATTTTTGATACAACACAACCTTGAGCTTATCATCAGCCTTGGCATAGCTCACGTTCTTATTGCCATTTTCGTCTTGAGCCAGGTACCATTTGTCGAAACTGGCATCAGCAGCAGCTCTGCTCAAATCTACATTCAACCAGCGGAAAGATTCTTTCACCGCAGCCTTATAGGCGGCTTCTTTGTCGCCTGGCAACCAACCTCTTTGAATGGCTTCAGCCTGCAGGAACAAGGACTCTACCGAAGTAAGAATCCAGGCGGCCTGGTCAAACCCTTTCACCAAACCAAAAGAGCTACCTGAAACAGGTCCAGCAGCAGCAACTCCACCTACTTGAGATACAAAGTTGGCAATTTGGTAAGGATAAGTAGAGTTGTCGATCGGACGGCCATATTCATTACCCCGGTATTCAGCGGGAGCTTCAGTTCTGAAAGGCTCAGCACCGTTGGCAGGGAATGCATTGGTCGTTTTTTTGTAGAAGTAACCAATCCGAGGGTCGCTATCTGCTTTCAGGTATCCGATGGCAATTTTGTTGCCTCTCCAGAAGTCAGTGGCTTGGTTTCCAGCGGTATTGAACCCGAATGAAGAATAATAAGCGTTGGCTTTGTCCTGCGTGTACGCTGGTTTTGCAGCAGCGTCTTCACCTGTTCCCAAAAAGCCAGAACCTTCTGCTGTAATCTTGGCAATTTCCGCAGTAATGTACGCAGCACGATCAGCTCTTGCTGATTGGTGGATGAGGGTGCGTAATTTCAAGGTATTGATAAACTTGAGCCATTTGGTACCATCACCTTTGAAGATGATGTCGCGGAAACGGTTATCTGCACCAATTTCACTGGCAGCGATCGCCTTTTTCATCAAAATGGAGGCAGAGTCCAATTGTTTCATGGATTCATCATAAATCAACTTACCATCGTCGTATTTAGGCCGCACAAATTCCAGCCCTTTCATGGCTTCAGTGTAAGGCACTTTGTCATAAATGTCGACCAATTGAACGAAGTTGTGTGCCTTCATGGTCTTGGCAATGGCCACATAGAAGTTTTCCCCGGCAGCACGCGCTCTCAATTCAGCAAATGCGTAATCGTAGGTATTGTCATTGATACCGCCGAAAAGACCTGCGCCAAAGTTGGTGGTGATGTTGTAAGATTGTTCTTCCCCGTTGGGTGAGTAGTTGGCACCGGGTGCCCAGTAACCCAACCAGTTGTTGAGAAAGCCAAAACTGGTACCAACCCGGTTGGCGGTATTGAGCATGGCTTGTGGAAGAATCACCGCCGCGGTCATGTTGCTCTCCACTGCGCGGTTGGGGTCACTGTTGATGTCCAGGTAGTCTTCCGAGCAACTGGCCAGAACGGTGACAAAAAAAGTCAAGATGAAAATTTTGATATACTGTTGCATAAGTTTCGACATTAGTGGTTAGAAAGTCAGGTTTACGTTGAATCCCATGATTCTGGTTGGAGGTGTCTGACCAATACTGGTGAAACCAATGGCGTTTCCAGTCGTGTTGGCGAATTCAGGATCCGTCCACTGATTGGTTTTTGGACGCAGCATCAACAAGTTTCTGCCCACCAATGAAACGGTTGCTCTGGAGATGAATTTTCCGCCACCCAATAATTTCTTTGGCACGGAATAAGTCAACGCTACTTCACGCAATTTCCAGAATGCAGCCGAGCTGTAGTAGTTGGTTTGGGTATTGCGGAAACGACCATCCTGCAAGAAGGCATAATGTGCGTTGTTTACCGCGATGTCCGTGTTTTCTACATAAGTGGTGCCACCATCGGTAGAGTAAACCGAGTTGGGGAATACAAAGCGCTGACGACCATTGGTTGCACTCAGTGCAGTGATACCCGTAAAGTCTGTACTACGGCCAATGTCATTGAAGATGTAGTTGCCACCACGGTATTCTGCTACCACCCGCAAGTTGAAATCCTTGTAAGTCAAATCTGTATTGAGCCCAAAGATGTGATTTGGGTTGGTGTTGCCAAAGGTTGTACTAGTCGTTGCCTGCTTGGGATACCCGCTGACTGGATCGACAATAACTTTACCTTCAGGTGTACGCTCCCAATCCACCAATTTGTGGGTATAGGCTGGTAATCCTTTGATAACATAAGACGTGTTACCCACCAACAATTCGTTCAAACCCTCGTAAATAGAGATTACTTCTGAAGTATTGTAGGTATAGTTGGCAGACATTTCCCAACGGAAACCACCTGCTTCGATCAAAGGCAACAATTTCAGGTCAATTTCCAAACCACGGTTGTTGAATTCAGCCGCGTTCAACAAGGCAGAAGTGTAGCCAGTTGAAGAAGAAATTTGGATCGGAACAACCTGATCGTTGTTGTTTTGGAAGTAGTAAGCGATGTCGAACAGTACTTTGTTTTTGAACAAGCCAAATTCAGCACCAATCTCAGTAGATTTTACTACCTCAGGGCGAATGTTGGGGTTGTTGATTCTATTGTCAGCTGTAAAGCCCGCGAGGGTACCAAAGGGGAATCCACCAGCTTGGAAGAAAATCGATTCCAGTGAATAGATGTCCAAGTTTACGTTACCCGTTCTGGCATAAGCCCCCTTCAATTTGATGGAGTTGATGACTGGGCCCTCGCCCAAGCCTTCAAACAAGTCCGTCAAAATCACCGAAGCACTTACCCCTGGGTAGAAATAAGAGCGATTCTCCTTAGGCAAACGGCTGTCCCAGTCGTTGCGACCAGTGACTTCCACAAACGCCCAATCGTCGTAGCCAAATGCCACACTTCCGAATACGGAGTTCAATCTGCTATCAAAGAAAGAGGAACTAGCACCAGGTTCCCCGGTACGGTTGGCTACGTTGAACAGTGTGGGGATAACCAGGTTACCGCCGGATACCGAGGTGCTCTTGGAAGAAGTTTGACGGATCAAATTACCCAACAAACCTTTGATGTTCAACTTACCTACAGTATTGTCGGTAGTCAAGATCAATTCGTTGTTCAAACGATTGGAGAAACCATTAAAATCCGATACCGAAGCAGTACGACCACCACCTGAAGCAAAGGAACGGTGGCTGATCGCAAAGTCAGAATAGTTAACCCTGCGGCTGATGAAGTGGTTAAGCGAAGACGTGAGGGTATACCCCATCCGGTTGGTGATGCTCATCCACTTGGTTGGCTTCAAAGTCAAGGCAACGTTGCCGAAGAACTCATCCGATCTGCTGTCAACGCGATCGTTGTAGATCGTTTCGTAAGGGTTGGCAAAATAGTCGTTGTAATAATTATTGCGGTTGGACCAATAATCATTTTGGAAATCCTTGTAGCGGGTAATTGGAATTTGCCCTGGTGCCTGGAATACCTGATCGTAGATGGAACCCGTCAGTGGAGTCAAATCCGAATTCTTCTGCGTGTAGCCAAAGTTCATGGATGCGTTGAAAATACCTAAGGTTTTCCCGGCATTCAAACGCACGGTGGTACGATCGCCAACATCACTAGGCATGATGCCTTTGATTTGTACATTCTGAACTGACAAGAAGAAGTTCGACTTGTCATCGCCACTGCTTACTGAAACATCGTTTTGGATGTTCACCCCAGTATTGAAAAAATTCCTTTTTTCATCAGGCAAAAAAGTGTAAGGCAACTCCTGAAGCTTTCCGTCTTCAGTAACCTGGCCTACTTCACGGATGGTACCGTCAAACGCTGGACCCCAAGACTGGTTTTCGATAGGGTCATAAATACCATCACCAAAGGAGTTAAATGCAGAACCAGAACCAAAGCGGTCTTGCATTTTCATAAAGACAGAGATGTCTTCAAACAAGGTAGTGTTGCCTACCGTGATTTGTGGTTTACTGCCTGAAGAACCTTTTTTGGTGTTGACTACGATTACCCCGTTCACCCCTTCTGGGCCGTACAGTGCAGCTGCGTTCGCACCTTTCAGTACGTTGACGCTCTGCACGTCATTGGGGTTGATGGAGTTGATGAAGCTCAGTGCTACTGGTGTACCGTCCACAACCAAGAGTGCCTGGTTGTTACCGAGCAAGGAGCGAATACCCCGGAGTACAATCCGAGTGTCTGCATTCACGCCGTTGTTGACAGTAGATACGTTAAGCCCCGATACTTTACCTACCAAACCGTTTTGGAGGTTGGTCACCTTACCTTGGGTAATGTCGTCGCCAGAAATGCGCGCAACCGAGTAACCCAATTCTTTAGGTTGTTTTGAAATACCCAGCGCCGTAACGACCACTTCATTCAGAATAGAACCTTCTTCCAATTGCACATCAATGGTTGAAAGGTTGCCAACTTCAACTTCTTTGGTGGTAAAACCCGTGTAGCTGATGGAGATGACTTCTGCTCCGGCGGGTAAGGCTAATGTGAAGCTACCGTTTACGTCGGATACTGTTCCAACGGTCGTCTTCAACACAAAAATGTTGGCTCCGATGAGCGCTTCGCCTTTTGTGTCGGTCACTTTGCCTGTGATGGTTCGTTGGGCTAATGCGGGTACAATAGCAGCAACCACCAGCACAAGTGCTAGTAAGTGTTTTTTCATACTAAATTCGATTTTACTTGTTTTGTTAAACCAATCCTTAGCCAAAATTAGGCTATTGTTTACGATTGCACTAACATTTTGTCAAGTTTTTGAAAATTGTTCGTGGAAATCGTGAAAAAATCTTCCGTTTTGACGGAAAATAGCAAAAACTGCGATCTGATGGGTGGGAATTCAAACAATGTTCCGTTCTCTTTCCTGGCAATGAGGGGGCATAGTACGCTTTAAACCACTGCTTTCATCAATTTTCTGCCCTAAAATTTAAAATTTGTCAATTATCAGTCAAAAACAGTGGTTTATTTTGCGAACTTATTATTCTCTTCAATCAAGGTTTTGACGTTAATTTCAATTCAATTGCCGCAAATACATCTGAATCGTATTTTGCAAACCGAAATACAAGGCATCACATACCAAAGCATGGCCAATCGACACCTCTTGCAAACCGATCACCTCGTTTTTATAATAATTAAGGTTTTGGAGGTTCAAGTCATGCCCAGCATTGATGCCCAAGCCGAGGTTTACGGCCAGTTGAGCACATTGCACATGTTTTTTGACGGCTTCCTCCGGGTTTTTCAGAAAATCTTTGGCGTAATGCCCGGTATAAAATTCGATGCGATCAGCACCTACGGCTTTGGCACCTTCGACCAGTCGCTCGTCGGCGTCCACAAAAATAGAGACCCGGATACCAGCCTCTTGCAATTGAGCAACAACATCCACCAAAAAATCCTGGTATTTCAAGGTATCCCAGCCTTGATCGGAGGTAAGGGCTTGTGGGCCGTCGGGCACGAGGGTCGCTTGATGGGGTTGAACCTGGGTGACTTCCCGCATAAACCGGGCATCGGGATTGCCTTCGATGTTGAATTCGGTGCTTACCACCTCCTTGAGCAAGGGTAAGTCATCAAAACGCACGTGACGTTCATCGGGGCGGGGGTGTACCGTGATCCCCTGCGCACCAAATGCCTCACAATCTCGGGCAATCTGAGTGAGATCGGGTTGATTGGAGCCTCTGGAATTGCGAATTAGCGCAATTTTATTGATGTTGACACTAAGGCGGACGGTTTGCATATTTTATCGTTTTGTGCCTCGGCTCCGGTTGCCGAGCGAAGTCGAGGCGCAAAGCTCGATATTTTTTCCCCGATTGATCAAGGACTTTACGTAATTTTACCAAAAAAAATTCATGGACTACCCACTCCCGGATTCAGAATTGCCTATTCAACGCAGAGCGGCCTCTCCCTGGTTTATTCTACTCTGCTTGGTTTCTTTCATGCTGGTCGGTTTAATGGTTGGATCCATCCTTGTGAATAGCCTGATGCTTGCGCAAGGTTTGGATGGATTGTCTTTTTTAGGCAACATGAAAGAAGATGCCAGTTTACAACAACGCAATTTGGCGCGTTGGGCCAATCTTTTTCCCCATCTTTTTGCTTTTACAGGTGGTGCAATTGCCGTTGCCTTGCTTTTTTTCAGAAGCAGTTGGCTGCAAAAACTGCAATTGCGGAACTTGCCCAGCTGGTTATTCATCGCAGGAGGAGTTTTATTTGTGCTAGCTATTTTTCCGGTTGCACAAACCAGTTATTGGCTCAATCAACAATTGCCGCTGCCCACGTGGATGAAAGACATGGAAAACAGCGCCAACGAGTTGGTTAAAATTTTGCTCCACATGGATGGCCCTGCGGAGTTGTTGCTCAACTTGCTCACCGTGGGGGTTGTAGCAGCGCTGGGAGAAGAATTGGTTTTCCGAGGGATTGTCCAGCAACAAATGACCAGAGTTGTCAAAAACCCGATTGCCAGCATTTGGATCACCGCGATCATTTTTAGTGCCATTCACATGCAGTTTGTCGGTTTTTTGCCCCGGATGATTTTAGGCGCTGGCCTGGGTTATCTGTTTTACTGGTCGCGCAGTTTGTGGTTGCCCATTCTGGTTCATTTTTTGTTCAATAGCCTGCAAGTAGTGGCTTATTATTTCATGGGAGAAAAAGCTGAGCAATTTTCGCCCGATCAGGCCGTCGACAGCCCAAATTTGCTGGGGGGCATCTTGGGGTTGGCCATATTGATCGCAGTAGGCTATTATTTGAGTCGTTTACACAAGCAATCTTCTGTTCAAAAAGTCTAATAGCTAAAAACCAAAAAACAATATGGGAGGTCTTCGATTGAGGGTTATCACCGCCGTATTTTTTGTACTAATTATGTTGGGAGGGGTATTTGGAGGCAAGATTCCATTTTTGCTACTTTTTGGCTTCATCAATGGCATGTGCTTGTGGGAATTTACTGGTTTGATTTTCTCCGAAGACAATCGCCAGAACTTGATTCGTCGATCCATTGGGGTGGCATTGGGATGGCTGCCTTATGCCTGGCTCAGTGCGCTCAACCTGGGCTTTATTCCCGATGATTGCTGGCTGCCGATGTTGCTGACCTTTTTCCCTTTGTTGTTTTTGCCCTTTGTTTTTGAATTGTCACAGGGCAATACCCAGGCTTTTCAAGCAGTTGGATTCATCTTTCTCACCACCATATATATAGGTGTACCTTTCGCCCTTTTGAATGCGCTTGCGTTCATCGGGTCGGGTTTTTCTTTCCACATTCCACTTGGCCTGATGCTGATGACCTGGACGAGTGACACAAGTGCCTATTTGGTAGGATCAAAATTGGGAAAAACCCCCCTTTTCCCCAAAATATCGCCCAAAAAAACCTGGGAAGGCTCTCTGGGTGCGGCTTTTTTTACCTTGATCGTCGCCTGGGGTTTGTGGCGGCTGTTTCCAGAACTTGGTTTCCAGCATTGGTTGGTTTTGGGCATCATCGTGATTGTTTTTGGTTCAATTGGGGATCTGGTTGAATCCAGCTTCAAAAGAGGCATCAACATCAAAGATTCCAGCGCTCTTTTGCCAGGGCATGGAGGTTTTTTGGATCGTTTTGACGGATTTATGTTTCAGTTGCCTTTTTCGGCGGCTTATCTGTTTTGGGTAATAAATTAATTAAAAAATGATACGCATTCACCGCGAAGGTTACCTCATCAGCCTCATCGCCTCACTTTTGCTTGCTGGGATCAATGTTTTGTGCGCCCTGTTTTTGCCGATTCTCCAACCCTGGTTGGCTGTACTTAGTGTGGGCTTCTGGGGTTTGATTGTACAGTTTTTTCGCAACCCCAAACGGCTTATCCCAACGCTGGGTGAAGGCCTCATTTATGCCCCCGCCGATGGGCAAGTCGTGGTCATTGAGGAAGCAGAGGAAAGTGAGTATTTCAAGGAGAAAAGATTACAGATCTCGATTTTTATGTCGCCGTTGAATGTGCACGTCAATCGGGCTGCCATTGGCGGCACTGTACAATACGCCGAGTACCACCCTGGCAAGTACCTGGTAGCCTGGCACCCCAAGTCTTCTACCGAAAATGAACGGACTACCGTGGTGATCAAAAATGCGAAAGTGGAAATTTTGCTGCGCCAAATCGCGGGTGCGGTAGCGCGGCGGATTCGGTACTATGTGCAGCCTGGACAAATCCTGGAACAGGGTCAGGAATTTGGATTCATTAAATTTGGGTCGCGGGTGGATTTGTTTTTGCCACTCGATGCTGAGGTAAAAGTGAGCATTGGGCAAAAAGTGAAGGGGAATGTGGATGTGATTGCGGTGTGTTGAAAAAAACTAGCACAATAGTATTTCTGAGACATCCAGCTCTAAATCTAAACCCTTCGCTTTTAAAACGTCACCAAGCCTAAGCAGCTCTCTAAAACGGTAATTATTGCCTGCTGGCTCCCAGTAGACCTCAATTTCTTCTTTCTCCAGGTTAATGATCCATAGTTCAGAAATTCCACTTTCGGCATACAATGGCAATTTAACCTTCCGATCATAGGAAAAACTGGAATGAGCAATTTCAATAATCAATTTTACATCCTCAGCCGTAGGCAAAGCTGTGGCATAATAATCTGCTCGGTATTCAAGAATGGCAATATCTGGTTCAGGTTCAGAAAAATTGCTCAATACTACCGAGTTTTGAATGCTGATGATAACTGATTTTCCCAAAATCTGCGCTAGTAGCGCATTCAATTTGTTGACTCTTGATGAATGCAGGCTTCCAATTGGGCTCATTTCAATAATTTCTCCTTTAATTAATTCAACACCACGCTCTGGGAGAATGCCATATTCACCCATTTTGTGATATTCCTCTATCGAAATCAATTTTTTTAAAATTTGGGTTGACATTTTAGCTTGATTTCTAACAAAAATAGGCAGAATAAGGCAGAATAGCCAATTTTTAAAGCGCTTAATTCCTGCTCAGGACTTGCTACAGAAAATAAGCCCAGAAATGGCAACAAAAAAATGGCAGAATAGCCTACGGTTTTGTATATTTGTGCTTTAAATAGTAAAATTTGACACAAAATGCAGTTAGCGAACTTAGACAATGAAATATTTTTTAAAAAGGTATTTACCGACCCTGAGGTTTTTCGTGCATTCGTGAAAGACATTACAGGGGTGGACGTTGTAAACGCCAGCATAGAAACCGAAAAGCAATTAGAACGCAAAGTCGCTGCCATCAATTTCAAATTGGATATTTACGCCGAAAGTTTTGACAAGCGGGTGGTCATTGAAATTCAGCGCGTGGATTATGATTATAGTTTTGACCGCTTTATGCACTATTTTTTAGCATTACTGGTAGACTTGCAACGCCGCTCCAAAGACTATTCTTTTGAACAAGATGTTTATACGATAGTCGTTTTGACTTCACCCTATGTCGTCAAAGAAAAAACAGGAGAGTTAATCAAAGACGATGTACTCATTTCTGACCTTAACCCACGCACGCTAAGCAATAAAATCAGACAGATTTATCCCCATAAACTGATATTTTTAAATCCAAATTATTCATCGCCCGACACCCCGAAAGAGATTCAAGATTGGTTAGAGTTTATTTTGACCAGCATCAAAAACCCAAGCAACCCAAAATTTAATCTATCCAATGTAGCCATAGCAAAAGCTGCAGCCCTAGCAGATATTGAAAACATGCCTGAAAGTGTACTTGAAGATGCTAAAATAGCTGAGGCAAAAAAGAAAACAACAAAAATTTATGCGAACATAGAGCACGAAAAAGGAATAGAAGAAGGTAAAGAAGAAATGATTTTAGCAATGCATGCCGCACAAATGCCGGTGAATCAAATCGCAGAAATTGCTAAAAAAACAGCAGCGGAAATAAGCGAAATCATTGAAAAGCATCGCAAATAAGGGGCGATAAAAAAATTAGTGCTCATTTTGCCCCACTACTAAAGTGCTTGAGCCACCTGCTTAACGAATATTCTCCACCCACACAGGCTGCCCCTTGGTATCAATATAGGCCCACTTCCCAGCCGCGATGACCAGCGCTAATCCATTTTTAAACGCACCCCCCTGGCGGTACAGCGGAGGAATAACCAGTTCCCCGGAGCGATCAATATATCCCCAGGAGCCTTTGTTGTTCACGGCAGCTAGTCCTTCCGAAAACACGTTCGCATCCTGAAATTGGATCGGAATCAGTTCTTGTCCGGTAGCATCAATGTAGCCGTATAGTCTGTCCTGTTGCACTGGGGCCAAACCTTCGCTAAAATCGCCTACTGCGCCATACTGCGGGGCCACTATTTCTTCACCTTTTTGATTGATGAAGCCAAACAAATTGTCGCGGCAGATGATGGCCATGCCGTCAAAAAAATCGCCATTGGAAATGCCTTCTTTGTACAAATATTGGGGTTCACAAAGCGTTTTACCCTGCCGATTGATCAAGCCCCAGAGGCGGCGGTGCACACAAACGGCAATGTCCTGCTGATAGGGCAAACATTTTTCATAAGGTGTACTGAAGGCTAAAAATCCATCCGGCTCAATAAATCCGGAACCTTCATTCCAGGCTACTGGTGCCAGCCCTTTGCTAAACGATCCTGCCCATTCGTACTGGGGTTGGACCACCCAGTCGCCTTCCGGATCGATGTAACCATACTGACGACGACGACTCACTGCCGCCAAACCTTCAGTAAAATCACCCGCTTGGTCGTATTGAATGTCGATGACGATGTTGCATTTTGGATCGATGTAGCCCCAACGATTGACCAGTTGTGCCCGAGCCAAACCTTCTTCGAAATAGCCTACAAAATTGAAAAAATGCTTGATCAACAAACGACCCAGGGTGTCCATTGGCACCCATTTGTCGTTGAGTCGAATGCGGGAATAGCCATTAAAAAAGTCTTCCGCCTCATAATATTGTGGCTCAATAACTACCTCTCCTTGTCGATTGATGAAGCCGAATTTTCCTTTTTCTCGAATCTTGAATAATGCTTGGTCCATAGATTGCGGGGATGAAGAACGCAGGGCGAAGATAAATAAAAAGTTGAGGAGTTGAGGAGTTGAGAAGTTGAGGCTACCGCAAGCGACATTGACATGCCATTGGCACACTCACACTATCACACACAAACACACACCCATTCTTGCGGTAGCCTAAACCTTCTCAACCTCCCTCAACCTTCTCAATCTTTTCAACCTTTTCCCTATTTTGCTGTTTCGTTTTTGTTTCGACATCAACATTATGGATAAGCAGACTTTTTTGGCAACTGGACTACTGGAGCAATACGTTTTAGGCATTACCGACCCTGATCAAACGCAGGAGGTAGAGCGGCACCTCGATTTGTACCCCGAACTCAATCAGGAAGTAGCTGAGCTGCG
>JAIYAV010000345.1 GCA_027488855.1 Saprospiraceae bacterium | reverse complement strand
TTTTGGTGAGGTAATATTTGTAGACCAGGCGAGTAAACTCTTGAGCGATCTTATCCGCAGAAGTGAGGTGCTTGTTTTCTTGCTGTACTTTTTCATAAAACACCTTGCATTCGCTAAGTATAGCAATGATGTATTGGCAAATTGCAGGTTTGAGTTGCGCATAGTTTTGCGAAAAGTCCAGTTTAATTTTGTGTAAAAGAAAGGCAAAAAAAGAAGTTTGTTCCTTGCTTAAGCTGATGACAGGGATGGCGTCCAGATCGAAAAAAGGAAATCCATGCAGTACATTGCTGTTTAATGGTGGCATGGTTAAAATAGTCTCTGACAAAAAGCTCAGAGTTGACCACCGGAATGTTGCGTTTTTTAGCCATGGTTGGATTTCAATGTTTAGGGTGCTGGCTTCTTAATTGAAGTTCCCTTATCAAGTTGTTGTAGGCAGTTCTATTTCTTCGCTTTGGTCTTCTTTGCTTTTTCTCCCCAAGTATTCAGTTGCTCTAAAATGGGTTGTAACGATAAACCTAAGTTTGTCAAAGCATACTCAACCCTTGGTGGCATTTCAGGATAAATTGTTCTGGTTATAAGTCCGTCCGTTTCTAATTCTCTTAAATGTTGGGTTAACATCTTTTCACTTATTGGTGGAATGGCTCTTTTCATTTCGCCAAACCTATGAATACCTTCAGTCATTTTCCAAAGTATTGCAGGTTTCCAACGTTTTCCCATTAATGATAAAGCGAAAATAAATGGGCAGTCAGTTTCTAATGCTTGCTCATTCTCGAAACTTACCGAGTTCTCTTTTCTTTGTGGCATATACTTACGGTTTAGTAACTACCATACAATTTGGTAACTACTTGCAAAAGTAACTATACCCTTAGATATTTGTGACTCAATTTAAAAATAAAAATATGAATGTTAGCTTCATCGGTGCTGGAAATGTAGCATCAAGTCTTGGAAATTTGTTTAGCAATGCAGGTCATAAGGTTGTATATGGGACTCAAACTCCAACCGAAAACCAAATGTCTGTAAGCAATGCGATTTTGTTTGGCGAAGTTGTTTGTTTTGCCATTCCCTTTTCTGCTATGAACGGAGTTTTGACTGCAAACAAAGACAACCTTAAAGGAAAAATTGTAGTAGACATTACCAATGCCATCAACATTGCAGATTGGTCTCCTTTATTTTTGGGTGAAGATAGTGGTGGTGAACAAACTGCTCGATTGTTGCCCGATAGTAAAGTTGTAAAAGCGTTCAATACCATTTTTGCTGATGTAATGAAAACAGATAAACAAGTTTTTGAAGGGCAAAAATTAACTGCATTTATTGCGTCGGATGATGCCGAGGCTTCTGTTATTGTGAAACAATTAGCAGATGATGCTGGTTTCAATGGTTTAATTGTTGGTGGCATAAAAAATGCTCGGCATTTGGAAGCAATAGCACATTTAAATATTGCCATTGCTCTTGGTGGTGGTGGAACGAATGCAGGATTTACTTATTTTCAAATTAAAAATTAAAGGATGTTGAAACCAACAATGCAAGTCTGGACTAATGCTTGGCATAATGCAGACAAAGAAATTTTTAAAAATGTCTATTCAAGCAATGCTCTAATTTTTCCACCAAGTAAACCGACAATTCAAGGCAACAATAAAATTCTTGAATTTATGCAAGGTGGTTTGGGCAAAATAGATGTTATTTTTGAAGCCGAAAAATTGTTTGTTTCTGAAAATTTGGCATTTGAATTTGGCGTTTTTAAAGATGTTGAGTTAAATAGTAAAAAAGTAATTGGGGAAGGCAAATATTTTGTTAATTGGATTTTAGAAAGCGCTGTTTGGAAAATTCAATGTCATACTTGGTCTATGCCTTTAAAATTTGAATAATCATCCTGTGAAAGTCTAACCATTTGTCTGTAAATCCCCCGCTAGTCTAAGTCTCTGAAGCCAACCAAAACATTGGACTGTCTGGAACATGTCTGAAGACGTTGAACCATCAGTTCGCTGCGTTGCAAGACTTGCACTAGCGGGGAAGCCGACATTGAAGGTGCAAAATACGAACATTCTTGGATTGCATGCCGAACGAAGGCTTAGTTGTTACCTGCTGCCCTTTCTTCCGTCCGCTGTTTCCAAGTCGGTTTGCAGCATTGTCAATGCTGCAATGTCTTCTTTACCCCAATTATTTAAAAGTTTAAGAATTGGAATAAGGGCAAGTGCTTTTGGTGTTAAACTGTATTCAACCCTTGGAGGCATTTCCGCAAAAATTGTTCTAATCACCAATCCATCTGTTTCCATTTCTTTAATCTGTTGGCTCAACATTTTTGAGGTCAATGTTGGCAATTCCTTTTTAATAAGCCCAAATCTATTAAGCCCTAAATGTATATACCACAATAATAAAATTTTCCAACGCCCATTAAGCTGTTCCATAGCGTGCAATAATGGACACTTTGCTTTCATATCCAGCAAATTGATTGAGTTAGTGGATTGTGTTTTTTTCATTACTTTCTTTTTAGATACTATGCTACAATTTAGTGCCTACTTGTGATTAGGTTACAAAGGTATAACTTTGCACTCAACTCAAACAATTTAAAAACTAAAAATGATGGCAAATAACATTATTACCATTACAAAGGTGCAAAAGCCTTGGTTTCTCCCTTCATTTATGCTCAAAAGAGCCTTTGTCAAATCAATACCCGAGTATGCCAGCAAGGAGGGTTTGCTTTTTAAATACTATCACATTACAGCGGATGGTAAAACTTTTGGGGGCATTTACCTATGGAAGGATACAGCAAGTGCGGATGCATTGTTTAACAAGGATTGGTATGCCCAAGTGAGGAAGAGGCTAAAAACAGAAGGAGAAGTAGCGTATTACGATTTATTGGAAAGCCAAACGACAGAACCACCAGTCGGATTTAGCCACTTAAAAGGAACTAAATCAGTCCTAATAAAAATACATTCAGAGAGCAAATTAGTGAAAACTAATTTTTCGGGAAACGGGCTATTACAAGTTTATAAAGTTCGCAATGAAGAAAGTTTTTACGCTATTCTATTATTCAAAACAGGCAAAAATCTTAAAAGCTACATCAAGGAGCAAAATGTAGAAGTGGTTCAAATTTTTGATACGCCTGTACTTTTAAAGAATTCATAGAAGTGTAATTGTGAAAACAAAGGAGGTTCAAATTTGCAACTTTATTTCACTTCCGTTTAAGTAGTGGGGCCTGACTAACATAAACCTTATATGGCTGAAATACCCTTCTTTTTGACAAGATGAAATCTTGACGACAGAATTTTCCCACAAAAAAACGATGGCACCGCTCTCACACAGTGCCATCTTGATTTGCCAAGTGGTTTGATTTCCATGATTCAGCAAACTTAACCCTCTCCTAAGAGCTCTTTACCGGGTGATGTTTAGTCATTTGTAATGTGAACTAGAATTGCAAACACCCACTTATGGCACTGGTTTCTTTCTTTTGCTTGCATTCAAATACTGGTACTGGCTACTGGTTTTGCTGAAAGTCCACTGTACCCCCAAATTAGGGTAAAGCTTAAGGGCGTGCTGGTCAATAAACGTTTCGTTTACTTTCCCTTTTTGGTTTACAAAATGATAATCCATTTGAAAAAGCAGAGCGCTGTGTTTTGACAGTTCAAATCGTGCACCAGCACTCAAGTAGGGGTCAAAAAAGAAGCGGGACAACAGCGGCAAATCGTTTGCACCATCAACCCCTAATCCATCTATACCGCCCGAAAAATTCGAAAAATCAATCGTTTCTTCAATCTTGGTTTTAGCAGCGGCAAAAAAAATCGCAGACAGCCCGGCGCCGGTGTAGGCTTGAAGTTTCCCGGATGGGTGAAATAGATAATTGAGTTGGAAGGAATTTTGGACGAAAACGTGAAGTTTTAATTCAGCCGAAATGGTCTGTTCGCCCCCTTCGTTAGGATCAATTTGATCAAAAATACTGCTTTGTAATTTTTTTTGGTTGGGCACTTTGAAGCTACCCGATATCCTCGTCATCAATTGCAAATGTCTGGACAAAGGATAAGTGAGCAAGATGCCAACCGTATTGATCCGATTGGGCAAATAAGCCGTGTCTTGCTCCAGGATATTCTGTGTCTTGTGACCAAGCAGGAAGCCCAAGCCTAATTTCCGGTATTTGACAGTATATTTTATGTGATTTTGCTCGATATTTTTAACATCAATCTCCCACAATCTGCTTTTGCTCCATTTTGTCAAAAGTGTTACCAAAAAGGGTTGACCTGGAACTGCTTCCTTACGCTGAAAATGTGCATCGGCAAACATACTTCTCGATAGCAAATAGGCTTCCAGCTTTGCATCGATGTTTTGGGCTAAAAGATAAATCCTTTGTTTGTCAAAGTTATGGCTTTCGTCCCTGTTCAATAGCGTATTCAACACAAGCGCAATAAAATTGCTATCCAAGCTTTCGCCAAACAGCAAAAGGAAATGATGCTGATTTCGCCATGTCTCAGGGAGTTGCTCGATGCTTCGTAGCATTTGATTTGGCTGTATTTCAGCACTCACCATCACTACCAAAGGCAAGCGGGCATTGGATTGGAGGATCAATTTGGAGTCTTGAGCCTGGCAGACAGTGAACATGCAGCAAAACAGAAAAAATGTAAGGCTTTTATTCATTTTCCACGTCGTTTTTCAATTCGATCAACTGCAAAGTTCTAGGTTCTGCTACAGTTGACCCAATCATTTTCCGTGGAGTGGACAATTTGGGGGGTGAAGTGGATCCGGGTTTTATCTATGAAAAAGGAGGAGCTACCTACTTTATTTTATTTCTGTTCCTTAAGACTCTTGACCTTTCTTCCCTGCCTCCAATGACCGCTTAAACCCTGACGGACTTTCCCCTGCCATTTTTTTGAAAAAACGGCTAAAATGCGCTGCCTCCTCGAAGCCCAGTTCGTAGCCGATTTCCCCGGCGGGCTTGTCGGTGTAGAGCAGCAGTCGCTTGCTTTCGAGGAAGATGCGCTCGCTGATGACTTGCAAGGGTGTTTTCTCGCTGTACTTTGTAAAAAGATTGCTCAGGGTCTTGGGTGACTTGAACATCAGATTGGCGTATTCCTGCACCTGATGCAGACGCTTGTAATGGTTTTCAACCAACATATTGAACTGACGAACGGTGTCCAGTTCGTTTACAGAAAGTACATCGGCGTGGGCTTGTGTTTTTACCAGCCGGGTCAGCTTGATGATGAGTCTTTTCAGCAAAACCCTCAGCATTTCGCCCTGAATATTGTCCTGGTTTTGAAATTCTTCTTTAAAAACCTCCACTAGCAGCCCGAAGCTTCGGATATCTTTTTCATTCAAAAAAATCGGCTCGCCCTCCCGCCATCCGTAGAACAGCAGTCCGGAGCAGGACACCTCCGCATCGTGCGTGACGATGCAATAAAACTCCCTGTTGAACTGCCAAATCACCGCATCCTCTGACCGTTCCAAGCGGAAGGAATGACTGACATTGAGCGCAAAAAAAGCATTGGCGGGCACCTCGAAACGCAGCTCGTCAATGGTCAGCGATTGCGCCCCGCCCCGGTTCCAGACGAGGGCATTGAACAGCTTGTTGCGCTCCCTGAAGAAATAACGGGCAAAGTCAGGTTCGTCGGCAGTCATCAGGAGCTGCCCGCCGGAAGCTGGGTCGTGGTATTGGTAGCGCATCAGGCTTCTACAGTTTCTCCGAAAGGTACCGCATTTTCGATTGCCCACTCACCCTTTATCATGCGGTGGACGTAACAGTTATCGGCCTCATGCAGTAGTTCTGCCCGTTGTTCGTCGCTCAGGTCGCCTTCGATTTCCATTTGCACCGTCACCGTGGTAGCGAGGCTTCGGTCGGGGTTGCGCTTCACGGATAGCTCCAATTGTGCGTCCACGTCCCGTAAGCTCCAACCTTTTTTGCGGGCGATAAAACGCACGGTCGCCACCTTGCAGGAAGCCAGCGCAGAAAGAAGGAGGTCTTCAGGCGAAAAGCCCTGATCGGTGCCCTTGCTCGTGAGCGGTTCGTCGCCCACAATGGAGTGGCGACCGTTGGAGATGATGGATTGGAAGCCTAGGGGAAGGCTCTTGATGTTGATTTTGGTTGCCATGTGTAAATAGTGATGAGTGGTGAATGATGAGTGATGAATTGGCAGCTAGGAGTTTTGATTAGATTTGGTTTAGTTGGCACAAAATTACGCTGGAAAGGGCCTTTGTCGCTTACCAATTTTTCATAAAAGCTTACCAATTTTTCCCGGAGAATAAAAAAGCGGTACCGCAAACCACAGAGTCGATCAGTTCTGTTTTTTCGTGCAATGGGAGCCCCGCTAGGGGCGCAATATGGGTAGAAAACAACGGCCCCGATGTTTTCCCGAGTCCCGTAGGGACGTGATGTGGGTATTTAGATGGCTATGATATCCACATCACGTCCCTACGGGACTTGGGAAACTCCGGGAATCACCATTTACTACCCATATCACGCCCCTAACAGGGCTTAAATCGTTGCTCAATCCAGAACTGATCCGCCCTGCCCAAACCGGGAGCCGCCTTTTTAAAAAATGAAATTACGCGTACACTTCCTCCAGAGGCTGCGCTACTGGGAAGTCAATCGGAATTTGGGTTACTCCGTGCAGGAAGTTGGAGATGATTTTGTCGCCAATTACGATGAGGATATCTACCAAGTTAGCTTTGTTGTAGCCTACAGCAAAGAGGTTCTCGACCACTTCGGCAGCCGGTTTGCCCCGCTTGATGGTAGCATCTTTCACGAATTTGGCAAGCGCATCCAATTTGGCGTCAAAGCTTACCTCCCCGCTGCGGATTTCGAGGATTTGCTCGTCTGTGAAGCCATTCATCTTGCCCAAAGCAGTGTGGGCGCTCAGGCAATAAAGGCATTCGTTCACTTGACTCACCACCAGGTTGATGACCTCTCTTTCCTTGGCACGCAGGGTGCTTTTGCGGTTTTGGAGGGCTAGGTAATCGCCCAGCGCAGTGTCATTTAGGGCAAAGGTGGCGTAGAGGTTGGGCACGAAGCCGAGGCCTTTTTGCAGGTTGCCGAAGATGGCTTGGTTGCTTTCGGAAACCTCGCTTTTGGTTGGGACAGTGAAGTGTGTCATTTTTTTCAATTTTAAGTTTGAAAGAATTTTGTTCGTTTCGATGATACAAAGATAGGAGCCAAGGAGACCGAGAACCTAGGCGATGTTTCCCCGCTATTTACCAATTGTTCCCTAATGCTAAAAAACAGTTCCTTCCGCCAACGCTCGCCAATCGTTCAGGTCTTTTTGCACACTGTCCAACTTCGCCTGAATGGTAGTCAGGGGTACTTTGCCCAAGGGCAAACGCAAGGGTGGGTTTGCCACCGTAGTAATATAGTAAATGGCGGCGGCAGCCTTTTCTGGGTCGCCCTCCTGCTTACCGTTCACAGCGCTCATCCGTTCCCGAAACAACCCGGCAGTGGCTTGGTAATCGTCAATTTTGGCGGCAGCCTCCTGAAATGAACCGGCGGCAAAACCCGTCCGGAATGGCCCTGGCTCGACGATGGTGAGGCGAATGCCCAGCGGAGCTACTTCCCCGGCGAGCGCCTCGCTGAAGCCTTCGAGGGCAAATTTTGCCGCATTGTAAATCCCAAAACCAGGGAAGGCCTTGATGCCACCGTGCGATGAGATTTGCAGAATATGCCCGCTTTTTTGCTGGCGAAATAGGGGCAGGGCCTGTCGGGTCACTTCCAATGCACCGAAAAAATTGGCTTCCATGACCGCGCGCACTTCCTCATCCGAGGCCTCCTCTACCGCTCCAGCGAAGCCGAAGCCTGCGTTGTTCACCAACACATCGAGGCGCCCGAAGTTGGTTTGCACTGTCTCGAAAGCCGCCCGGACTTGCTCCTGCTGGGTGACATCCATGACCAGACCCAGCCCTTTGCCCTCGTTTTGTTCCGTAAAATTGGCTGCTTGCTGCCTGCTGCGGAAGGTGCCGACTGCGAAATTGCCATTGGCCATGACGGCCTCGGCGAGGGCTTTGCCCAAGCCTCCGGATATACCGGTGATGAACCAGATTCTGTTCTGCATTGCTTTAAAATGATGTTGTGATTGATGATGCAAAGATGCGGGCAAGAAACCCCGGCTTGTTAAGACGATACCTACAAGTTTCGGTATTTTTCGGATATTGTCTTTTTGAATTCGAGGGGCGCTAAGCCAGTTTCGGCCTTGAACACCTTGGCAAAATAGGACAGATCAAAGTAGCTCAATTCGGTAGCGATTTCTGATACGCTGTAATCCGAAAACGTGAGCAGGCGTTTGGCCTCCAGGATGCTCCTTGCTCGGATATACTGGCTGGTTGTTTTGCCAGTCACGGCCTTGCAGACTAGGTTGAGGTGGTGGGGTGTTACGTTCAGCCTTTGGGCGTAGTCGTTGGCGGTCAACGCTTCCCAAAAATGCTGGTCGAGCAGGGTTTTGAGCTTTTTGTAAAGTACCACGTTTCGCTTTGTGGCGCTTGGTTTTTCCCGGGTGTCGATGCCCCGCTGGATTTGCGTCAGCAAAATCTGGAGTAGGGACTGTGCAATGGAGGGCGACCAATCAAGGCGTTTTTTTTCGTTAAAAAGCAGGTCGATGGTCAGTCGAATTTCCTTAAATGTTTGATCGTCAGGTTGGAAATATGGAGTAGTGAAGAAATTATCTAAAAACGTGAGTTCAAAAAGGCGCTCCTGATCTGGGTTACCCAGCAGGAAAAAATGCTCGGTAAAAAACACGCTTCCGCCCCGTAATGGCTGGTACTCTTCAAAATGGTGAAGCTGGTTGGGCGAGATAAAAAACAGGGTGCCTGGCAGGATGTCGTATTCCCGATAGTCAATGACTTGGGTACTGCGCCCTTCATCAAACCAGAGGATTTCGTAAAAGGTGTGCTTGTGCGGGTCCTGGATGTCGAGTTCGCCCATCTCCTCGAAGCGGGTGATTTCAAAATCGAGCGGCTGCTCGGGTTGGTTGACGAAGTGCCCAATATGGTAGTGTGGGAAGATGTCCTTCATGGGGCAAAGGTCGGTATTTTTCGGAGTTTTGGGGAAACAGTTGACGGGTTTTATGTGATTGGGTTCAATTAAACCCCCGCTTGTACTGCCAAGGAACATCCACCGGTATTCCCAATTCAATGCCTGCATGAATCGAGAAATAGGGATTTTTTAAATGTTCACGGGCAATTACCGCCAAATCAGCGTCCCCGCTTTCAATCACTGAATTGGCAAACACGGCGGTTTGGATGCCACCTACGGCAGCAGTAATTATTCCGGTTTGCCCTTTGATTTCTTTGGCAAATTCGACCTGATAGCCCTCCATGATTTTCGATTTGTCCACCCACACAAAACCGCCCCCGGAGGCGGTGACCATGTCAACACCCAATGTTTTCAGAACAGCAGATAGTTTTATGCTATCCTTTACCGTCCAGGCACGTTCAGTTTCCACATAATCCACCGCGGATAGCCTTACCAATAGGGGCATTTCTGCCGGAATAGCCTTTCTGATGTGTTGAATGGTTTCGGTAAGAAAACGGGTACGATTTTCAAAGCTCCCACCGTATTCATCTGTGCGGTCATTAATCAAAGCAGAATAGAACTGGTGGAACAAATAACCATGAGCAGCGTGTATTTCAATCATGTCAAATCCTGCCGCTACGGCACGAATGGCTGCATCAACGAAATACTTTTGGAAAGCCCGAATTTCAGGGATGGACAAAGATTTCGGGATGGACATGCCTGCAAAAGGCACGTTCTCACTTGAACTGTAGGTTTGCCAACCACCATTTTCGATGCTCATTGGACTGAAGCCGTCGTTGGGGTGGCTCTTGCTGCCCTTGCTCCCAAAATGCGCCAGTTGTATGGCGGATTTTGCACCGTTTTCCCTGATGAAACCTGTGATTTTTTTCAATCCCTCAACATGCTCATCTTTCCAAATCCCCAGGTCATTGATCGTGCTCCTACCGGATGGATGGACGATGGCGCTTTCTGTAATGATGAGGCCTGCCCCTCCGACCGCCCTGCTTCCATAATGCACCAAATGCCAGTCATTGGCAAAGCCATCGGTTGAGCTGTATTGCTGCATCGGTGATACCACAACCCTGTTTTTGAGTTGCACGCCATTTATGCTAAG
>JAIYAV010000319.1 GCA_027488855.1 Saprospiraceae bacterium | reverse complement strand
GATCTCCAGAGCGCCATTGTTCAGGCCAGCACAGGTGACATGTTTGACGTTCAAGCTCAAACTATCCGGCGAATCATTGAAGACCAGCACCAACACCGTATCTCTACTACGGCAACCATTCAACAAATTTTCAACCTCCAGAATATAAGTACCCTTTTCATCCACCGTTGGTTGGGCCTCCTTGCGGTTAAAAAAGGCGTTTTCCGTTTGGTACCAGCGGAAACTGGCATTGCTTTGACCGCTTTGGCCTATTTGAACACTTGGGTTGTTACAATCCAATTCCTGGTCGGGGCCTGCGTCGGCCAAGGGAGCCAGCGTATCATTGACGATTTGTACCGAATCCAGGGCGATACAGCCATTGCCTTGGTTTTGCACCAGCAGTCGATAAATACCAATTTGGCCTAGGGTCAAACGGGGATTGGTACTCAGAGTCATCATTTGTCCCGCATTGGAGCGTTGCCATTGGTAGGTCCAGGTCTCCCCTGGCCGAGCCTGCGTGATACTCAGCGTAACTGAATCGCGCTGGCAAGTCAAAGGTTCTGCTCCATAAATATCTGCCACCGGAACCAGGGTATCTGGGACAGCCGTATAACTCGCCTCTCCAATACAGCCTGTGCGGGTATCGATCAGCTGTAAAGTGTATTTTCCTCCTCGATTGATCAACAGTTGGATGTTTTGAGCATCGAGAATATCCTGACCAAAAGCGTCTTGCCATTGGTATTGATATCGGTTGCCAAGTAATGTAGAGTTTCCGAGCAAACGCATGGTATCCACCCGGCAAGACAATCCCCCTTGGGGGCTGATGCTCAGTGAAGGACGATAGGCTAAATCCTGTAATTGCATGGAATCCAGCTTACTAATGCACCCGTATTGTTGATTTGTGACAACCAGGGTATAGAAGCCTGGTTGGCTTACTTTGGGATTGCGTTGATTGCGGTTGGTGAGGGTGATGCCTGGGCCAGTCCAGTTGTAACGGCCTTCACTAGTATTCAAAGCACCCAGATGCACATCGCGCCAAATACAATTCAATACGGTATCTGGTCCAGCATTGGCTATAGGCAAAGCGATGTTTTGTATCGAAATAGAATCGAGTTTTTGGCATCCAGTTGCATTGCTCACTTCGAGGTAATAGGTACCTGCCGTATCGATTATCCGGGTGGAGCCTAAAAAACCATCACGCCAACGGTACTGCTCAAAACCCTCAGTGATGCTAATTGATGTTTCAGTACCTGCACAGAAATAGGGTTTACCGACAAAACTGAATTGGGGTACTGGGGCTTGCTTCAATACAAAAGTATCCAGATTAAAGCAGCCATTCTTACCCTGCACCCTTACCTGGATGGTCCCGGCGGTATTCACCGAATAAGCAGCTGTTGTATCTGCATTGTTCCATTGGTAGGCTTCAAATGGTGTGGTAGTCCGCAAAGTCACTGTATCACCAGGACAGAATGTGCGTGGTCCGACGATTTCAACGGGGGGAGCCAGCTTCGGAAATACACTGATCAAGGCATTCCCTACACAATTGAGGTAATCCACGACTGTCACACCATACAGACCGGGTTCACGAATGATAATGCTGTTGTCGGTTTCACCATTCGTCCAGTTGTAAGTAGAAAATCCAGTTTCTACCTCCAAAACCAGCGTATCTTTTTCACACAAAAAACGATCACCCTCGATAATCGGGAAGGGGAGCCTACTTTGTACAACTTGCACCGTAGCACTACCCGGACAGCCATTGGGGCCAGTTACTTGAACGGAGTAAGGTCCTGCTGCCCCTACCATAATCGAACGGGCGGTATCATTGTTGCTATTGGTCCATAAATAATTGGGATAGCCCTGGCTTGCGGTAAGGATGGTAGTTTCATTGCGACAAATAATCAAATCCCCCGTAATACTGACGCGAGGCGAGGGTTTGCCAATGATGCTTTTTTGAGCAGTCGCTCGACAACCATTTAAATCAGTCGTAATGAGGGTGAAGTTACCACCTAAACGTATTTGGATGGCACCGGTGCTTTCTCCAGTAGACCAGGCATAGGTTCTAAAGCTCCCATTGAGTGCAAAAAGTAAAGTTGATTGTCCTTCACAAATTTCATTAGGCCCTGAAATATCGGGCGTATCTACAGTAACCGCTTTCACTGGGTAAAAAGTAGAAGTGGAACAGCCATTGCTGTCAACAACCATAAGGTCATACCTACCACCTACCCCAACATTAATGACTTGTGAAGTGGCCCCTGTCGACCATCGGTAGCTATTAAATCCAGGCCCCGGATCCAGTACTACGCTTGATCCGATACACAGCACTTTTTCCATTCCCATTCCCCTAGGAAGTTTGGGTTGAACCAAAATTAGGTCAATTGAATCGCGATTGATACAACCATTGGCCGAGGTTGCTTCCAAGGTGTACAAGCCAGGATTACCTATTAAAATGCTAGAGGTGTTGCGTCCGTTAGACCACAAATAGGTAGTGTAACCCGCTGTTGCATTTAAGGTGGCTCGGGTACCATCGCAGATGACTTTATCTCCGGTAATTTCTGGTTTGGGATTGCTCAACGATTGAACAGTAAAGGAGGTATCACCCACACAATTGTTGAAGTCAGTCACCGTCAACGTATACAGTCCACCCTGTCTGATCATAATTTCCGTAAGTGTGTCACCAGTTGACCAGCGGTAGGCTTGATACCCCCGCCCACCCCTTAGTTCGGTCGTATCACCAGCACACAATTGAGTGACCCCTTGAATTGAAGGGCTGGGTTTACTTACACGCAGAACGTTGACCGAGTCCTTTCCGGAACAACCATTGGCATCGGTAACGCGCACCGTGAGTGGACCAGATTGGTTGATTTGTATACTAGCTGTAGTGCTACCCGTAGACCAAGTGTAACGGTCATAACTGGTGGATAGTCGAATTGTAGTTGTTTCTCCTGGGCACAATACCAGGTCTCCCTGAATATCGGGCGTGGGACTTGAAAAAACCACTACTGGCAAGGAATCAACCCCCATACAGCCATTCGCGGCAGTCACTGTTACCGCATAATTACCCCGAGCAGTAACCGAAATACTAGATGTTGTAGCCCCGGTTGACCAAAGGTATGCCTGATAGGCACCCGGAGTGATAATGGCCCGATCCCCGCTGCAAATGCGACCACTCCCTGCAATATGCGGGCGCGGATACGGAATGGTATCAATGGTTGCAGCGGCAACACCTTGGCATCCAAATGCATCTGTAACGGAAACCCGGTAAGTTGCAGGGGTATTGATAGTAATGCTTGTACTTGTATCACCTGTTGACCACAAATAAGCCCGAAACCCGGGATCAGCGATCAAAGTTGCTGTTTCATTGCCACAGAAAAATTTATCGCCCCCCACCTGGATGGCCGGATTGGACCTTTCAATGATGCTAATGCTACTCGAAGCAGTACAGCCAAACTCACTGGTGACCGTCAAGCTTACCGGCCCTGGGCTGCTGATCTCTACGTCCTGGGTTGTTGCATTAGTCGACCAGCGATAAGTAAAATTGCCATTTGGCCCAGTTAAAATGGTGCTCTTACCTTGGCAGAAAAAAGTAGCCCCTCTGATATTGGCTGGAGGATTGCTTTTTACATCAACCGTGATGGAGCCGACAATGGTACAACCTTCACCATCCGTTACGGTGACGGTGTATTTTCCAGCGGTACTGACCAAAATGGAGTTGCTCGTACTTGAGGTTGGATTCGACCAACGGTAAGTATCAAAAGTATCAATAACCACCAAGCGGGTGCTCTCTCCTACACAAAGGATGGTATCCCCCGTGATCAGCGGATTGGGTGCTTTTTTTTCAAAAATTTGAATGGCATCGGTTCCTTTACAGCCATCGCTGGAGGTTACCGTTACGCTGTAGGTTCCCGCACCTACCGAAGATAAAGTGGCATTGCGGCTATTGTCTTGCCACAGGTAAGCTGCAAATCCTGCGGGAGCTTGAACCGTGGTTAATGAACCAGGGCACAATACCGTATCCGCCGTTAATTTGACTATTGGTGCAGGAGTAACGATGATGACTACCGAATCGGAATGGACACAGTTCCCCTCCTCAACGGTAAATTCATAGACCAAGCGCCCCGAAAAGTTGAGCGGAATATCAACAATGGCATTGGTACGACCATTCGGTTTGATAAAGGCAGCGCCTGCTCCTTTAGCCTTCCAGATGTAGGTCTCACCGTTGTTGGTAAAGGATGCAGAACCCGTTAAATTGAGGCTTGTACCCGCACAAACAGTGGTGTCACTGCTGGTCTTAAGTCGAACCAGGTCACAGTTTGGATTGGCGATGCAATTTAAGTAAGGTGCTGCTGGGCCATCCCAGTCGAAGACAAAATCCTGGACTTTGGTCGAGTCAAATTCAGGAAAGCAAACCCCTACAAAAAAATCAACCAATAGAAAATAGCCCTGGCCAGGTTGTACGATCATCGGTTTTAAAAAGCCGTCGCCAAATAGGCCTTCAGTAGTATCTTGAGACGATGGGCGCATACCTGTCTCTAATGTGCCCAATCCAGTTGTCGGAGGTTGAAAAAAGGAGCAGCGAATGGGATTGCCTAAGCTATCGCAATGCAATTCCCCTGGAAAGATCGCAAAATCAAAATCTTGAATACAATTGGCCTCAATTTTGTCAATAATTTTAAACCAAACCAGGCTATTGGAATCCATGTCCTTACGGAATTCAAAATAAAACCAACTGCTGATGTTTTCCCCCCTTTGCAAACAGCCTTGTTTGTTTTTGAGGTTGGCAAAGTCATCAATACCACGTCCCAACGGCAAGAATGCAAAGGTGCTATCGCTACAAATCACTTTTGCGGTTCGACAATCGGTATTGGGCTTTTGTGCCTGAACATAAAACGAAAATAAGATGGGTAAGACCCAAATCGAGTTTTTGAGATAACGAATTCCCATGATTGTTTTTTTAGTTGCCCCCAACTCCAAAGACAACGGTCTCTGAAGTGCCAGTGTTCCAATAAACGACACCTTGGGATAGGTGCAGTTTACCAATCATATGTTCACAGGATTGCTAAGGCTGGAATGCACACCTGAATGGATAGAATAGATGTCATTTTTATTAAAGTAACGCAAAAAACGGCTAGATAGGTACGTGAGGGGACCGTACACAAACAAAAATAAAGTATATTTTAGAAATTCACCTAATTTTCCTAGTTATCCTTTTTATTCTTTTTGTTTTCTGCAAAATCACCCATTTGTAAAATCCTTATTCAGGATAAGTTAGAATGGGTTTAACCTACACCGCGCTTAAATGTGATTTTCCGAAACAATGCTCCACTTTGGGGTAAAATTCAATCACATGCGGATTCATTACAATCTTAGGGACAAAAACGCGGCGGAAAAAACCAGCATCTTTTTAGTCGTGCGGCATTTCGGAAAGAACCTCCGATACTCGACCGGGCATTCTATCTCCCCTACCCTATGGGATGTTAGGCGCAACCGTCCTAAGTCTGGGCAATTGCCCCACGTCCGGGTGGCGTTGAACCAATTGGAAGAAAAAGCAGAAAAAGCCCTGATGGATGCCGGGAACCTTTCACAACCTGAATTTAAAGCCCTAATGGACAAAATTACAGGCAAGGTTGAGGACAGCGGCGGCAAAACCCCCTACTTAATCCAGTTCATTCGGGAATATTTGGAGGAAAAAAACCAAGGGGGGGTAAAGAGCCTGGGCACACTGTTGGTTAACTTTTCCGCTGGAACAAATTACAGTCAGTGGGGGCGAATAGACTGGAGCCGGGTAAAGAAAGACATTCGTTTTGATGCAATAGACTGGAATTGGCATCGAAAGTTTTATAACTACTGCGTAGCGCAGGGTTTACAGGCGGGGTACGTTAAACAAGTATTTCGACTACTTTCTTTAATCCTGAACGCTTCCCGGCCAACTCATCACAACAACCAAATCAATAAGGCAAAAGGATGGGCGGATATTAAAAACGGTGACGTTCGCCACACTCCTATTGCTTTGACGCTGGATGAGGTAAATAAGCTCGCAGCGCTGGAGCTTGCTGGTGAAGATGCAAAAGCACGTGACCTATTTTTGATTGGTGTGTACAGTGGGCAGAGGTGGTCTGATTTTTCAACAATTCAGCCAAACCAGATCAGAGACGGGAAAGTATATTTTGTGCAAAAGAAGAAAAAGAATCGGGCGGTAATTCCCCTGGACTTGTGGCGCGGTTTGTTTCCTGAAACATTGGGCGAAATCCTGGGGCGTTACGGCAACGCCTCCCCTACTCTACCCACTTGCCGAACCGACATTTATTTCAATGAGCGGGTACAATTCCTTTGCCGTCGTGCTGGCATCATTGACCAAGTTGAGGTATTCGATACGTCCGGGGGTGATTTCAAAATAATCTATTTGGAGAAATGGCAGAAAGTACGCAGCCATACAGCACGACGCACGTTTGCAACCCTTTGCCGTCGTGCTGAAATGTCGTTACCTGCGATTGCACGATTTACAGGCCACAAAAGCACGGATCAACTAAAGAAGTACATCGGCATCGGTGAAGATGAACTACAACATGCAGCCGAACGCGAAGCAGAGGCAGCACGTCAACGCATGTTATCCAAAGCAATCTAACAACCCACAAAG
>JAIYAV010000161.1 GCA_027488855.1 Saprospiraceae bacterium | reverse complement strand
GTTTACTCGGGGTTCTGTTACCGTGATGGATGCGATTCCACCGATTGGGTTATGCACGGCATTTACTCTTTGGGGTGTCCTTTCATATAAATCGTATTTGTATGCGGAGAATAATTCGATCAAGCGTAAATAAGAGATTTCTGTTTGTCTAAGAAGTTATTGCCGAAAGCAAAAAAAACATTGGAACTAATCTGGGTTTTTCTGCCAAACTCGATTCCAGCATTCCTTATGCTTGGGTGGCAGGAAAATACAAAAATCAGTTGCGCTTGGTCGTACAAGAGGCTTTGGGAAACATCCTCAAACACGCTCAGGCAAGCAAAGTCCTAATCCACATCGGGGTTGAAGGCGGGAAATTGAACATTGTTGTTCAGGATGATGGCAAAGGCATGTCTGAAGCACAAATTGCACAAATCAAACCTACGGTAAGTGTCCAGGAATCGGGCAATGGACTGGGCAACATGTTGAGCCGGATGAATAGCATTGGAGGCGAGATCAAGTGGATCAATAAACAAGGTACTTTCGTGATTGTTTCAATTTTCTTGCAAAAAATAAGGCCAAAGCGCAAAATTTTCTTCAACTTTACACGGTTCTTACTGTTGTAAAATATTGTTAGCGTTTGGGAAATTGGAAAGTTGAAGACATGGAAAAAATTCACGTAGCCATCGTGGAAGATCTAGATGATTTTCGCGTGAGGTATAGTCGTCTGATTAATACTACTCAATTCTTTGTCTGTTTGCCCGAACACCAATTTTCTCGATGCGAGGATTCTACCAATACTCTTATTTCTGATTCACGTATTAAAGTAGTCATTCAGGACATTGGCATGCCCAAAGGCCACATCAATGGCATTGCCAGCATGCAACAAATCAAACACAAGCGTCCCGATTTGCTTTTTATGATCGCGACCGTGTATGTGGATGACTTGTACTTGTTTGAGGCTCTCTGTGCAGGCGCCGATAGTTACTTATTAAAAACAGACCCTGATCCTGTGTTTATGCACCACTTACATGATTTAGCACTGGAGAATGGGCGGCCTTTCAGTGGAGCGTTGATGCGCCGTATCTTAGATGCTTTCCGAAGTCAGGAATCCGATTCGAATAAAGTCAAACTCAGTCCCATTCAATCCAAAATCCTGGATACCATGCTTGAAGGGGAAGTCAACGAGACACCCTATTCCTATGAAGAACTGGCAGAAAACATGCGACGCGATATCAAAGACATTACTCGTGAAATCCGTACAATTTATAAAATGCTGCATGTCAATAACCGCAAAGAAATGATTCGCAAGTACCAAACATGGAAGGTTCGTTTTTTTGGTTTCAATTAAAATTTAGCTTGGAAACAAGCGCTGCATTGGAATTTTTTGGTCAAAAGGGTGACCCCCAAAAAAAGCGCTAGTATTGGGGTTGAACTCCTGGTTGTATTGGCTGATCAGGCGCTGAACATCCTCATTCAACTGCTCCAACTCCTGATAATCTGCTTTTTTCTTTTTCAATTCGGGTACAATGTATTGCTGCAAGTATTGACCCCATTTTTGGCTAAAGCCGTTTGTTTTAATGCCTCCCACTGTAGTACGCAGGTATTTCACATCACTCAAATTGCGCAAAAAAGAACTAAATGGATGGTTACCGTAACTAAAAAATTCAGGGTCATCACTTGTTTCTACCTGCCTGATGACAATCCCGTTGTCTTCATAAAAAGGGAAAATGGTTTCTTTCAAAAATTCAGCACATAGAAATTTATCTGCGGTATAGGTCACCATAGCCTGTACATAGCCTGAATAGGCATCCATTGCAAAATAGAGATACACTTTGCCCAACCAGGGCCATTGGCCTAAAAAACTAGAAAATACCGTGATTAAATCCCCGGGAGACTGGATGTTGCGGTACAACTCCAAAAGCGGCGGGTTGCGTTTGCCCACAAATTCTTTTTGCTCTGGGTTGAGGAAATATTCTGGAGTTTCAAGTATTTTTTTTTCCAAAGCTTTGAACCGTGCTGTTGCCGATCCCAATTCATGGAGCTTGAGTATTTTTTGCACACTTACCGATGAGACCCTAATCCCCTCTTCAATCAATTTGTAGCTGATTCCGTGGCATCCGAAAGGATACAATAGCGCCAAGTCCAGAATTTTGGCTACCGCTTCATCCCCCATTTTTAGTGGCTTGTAAGGTTTGGGCACCGCTGGTTCTGGATTATTGAGCAATTTATAATACTGGCTGCGGCTAATGCCCAGAGCCTGGCAGGCAGCGCGCACATTTTTACTCGCTCTAATGATCTCCAGATGATTTATTCCTTTTTTATTTTTTCGCATAAAAAAAAGTGTCCACAAATCTAGTTAACTCTGTTCACAATTTCAATCGCTGCAAAAAAAAAAAAAGCTTTCATATTTGCATCATGGATTTGTGACAGGCATTTTTTCCTTCAACTTTCCTACAAACGCCTATTCCCAAAACCAAAGCACAACGCTTATTTACTTGAATCACCATCACGGAAGAAACAATTGAACACTGTAGTGCGATAAGCACAAATTTTCGTGAAGTTCCCTCTTTTTTTCCTTAACCCCTCCTCCCTCATCTTTTAGCACGCTAATTTTAGTTTTGAGGGAGGGGTTTTTTACCTTTTGTTGATTGCAAGATAGTGTAAAATACTGTTTTGCAATTCATTTTCCCTTGTAAGCACGCATATAATCCTTTTTTTTAAGCAATAGAACACTGCACTACTTTTTTGGCCCTGAGTGAACTATTTTTTTCCAAGTTAATTTTACACTGAGCACTTTTTCCCCTAAAATACTCAGGCAATGACTACGAAGTTCCTCCTCAAATTGGGTATAATTGGCGTCAGATCTTCAATGAATTGATCTGACGCCTACATACTCTCCCCTCATCGATTCCAACCTTCTACATTCTCATTCTCCTTTAAAGTCACTTTTGGCTATGTAAACCAGCAAAAAGCCTACCGCAACCATTAATGTTCGTGCGATAAAGCCAAAGAAATGCCCTGGTGCGTCCAACCAAGTCAGGAATGAAAAGCGCAGGCCCACAAAACTGAGCGCTAGCGCACCAATTCCTAAAGTTACCAGGGTAAAGCCAACCAAGCTGAGCCATTCGGCGTTCTTTTTCATAATGCAAAGTATTTTCCGTTATAGGAACGTAAGACTTTATTTTGTTTACGTTCCATACCACCCTAACAATCATCTGGTGTAGTGGTTGAGCAAAATTAAGGGCTTTGCTGGTATTTCACAGAAATCACTACTTTTATCGCGCTAACACTGCCACATGAATCTATCAAACATGCCGTTAAAAATCATCGAGTGCCCCCGTGACGCCATGCAGGGTTTAAAAGATTTTATCCCAACGGAGGTTAAAGCAAACTACATCAACCTTTTGCTCAAGGCGGGTTTCGACACCCTTGATTTTGGCAGTTTTGTATCGCCCAAAGCCATTCCCCAAATGCGTGATACGGCTGAAGTGCTGAGCAAGTTGGACTTAACTGGCAACCCAACCAAATTGCTCGCCATTGTAGCCAACAGCCGTGGAGCCGAAGACGCTGCTGCGTTCGAGGAGATTGATTATTTAGGCTATCCTTTTTCCATTTCCGAAACATTCCAATTGCGCAATACCAACGCCACCATTCAGGAGTCGCTGGAGCGAGTCAAACAGATTCAAGACATTTGTACGCGTTTCAACAAACAATTGGTGCTCTATATTTCGATGGGCTTTGGCAATCCCTACGGCGATCCCTGGAATGCCGAAATTGTCAAAACCTGGGTAGATCAATTGCAAGCGCTGGACATCAACATCTTTCAACTTTCCGATACCATTGGCGTAGCTACCCCACAAAGTATTCGTTATATTTTTTCGGAGTTGATTAGCGCCTATCCTGAGCTGGAGTTTGGTGCTCACTTTCACACTGTCCCACAGCTTTGGTACGAAAAAATTGAAGCTGCGTATCAAAGTGGTTGCCGTCGCTATGATGGCGCCATCAAGGGTTACGGAGGCTGCCCAATGGCCAAAGACGATTTGACTGGAAACATGCCCACAGAAAACATGATCACCTATTTTCATGAGGTCGCTGAGCCTACTGGCATCAATCTGGAAATTTTACTACGTGCCCTGACCAAGGCTCAGGAAGTATTCCCAGCGCATTAAGTCACCCGTTTTAAACACTTTTTTATACATTTTTTGCGTTATTGCCGCAAATTTTCTGTTCAACCAGTTCCACGAAGCATGCTGATGAGACCTACTTTAGTCCGTTTTTTCTTTCTGTTGTTTGGTTTTTCCGGCCTTTTTGCCCAAAACGACCCTATGCAGGTGATTCGTTGCTTGGCCATCGAACCTGACCAAAGCATTCGCAATATTTTTGTAGATGAATCCAATCAAAAATGGGTCGGCAATGGCAGCGATGTATACCAGGTGAAAGCCCTGGATTTAGCCACCAAATTGCCCTTAAAAGCCGGGGAGCAATCCCTCCTGGCACTAGCCGGAGGCAATGCTGATGTGCGTTGGAATGTGGATCAACTGCAAAGTTTGCTCAAAATCAAACTCAACGCCACTACCCAACTGAGCACGGGCTATTACGATGCTCAAAAAGACTTACTGATCCTGGGCACCAATGGCAGTGGTTTTTTTGAGCTCAAAACCAAACCCAGCTTACAATTGCTCAATGCGTATACTACCGCCAATTCAAAATTGCGCTCCAATCACATTACCTTGATCTATGCCGATAGCTACAATAAAGTTTGGGTAGGTACCGATCAGGGTTTGCTCCAGGGCAGTGCCGGGAAATGGGAACTGGTCAACAAATATTTCAATGTCAATGGCATACAAACTTACCTCCCCTTTACCTACGTGCTCTCCGATGGCCAACTTTGGCGTTGGGACGGCAAAGGGGATTGGGAAGATTACGGTTTTGACGAACGGATGGTCGAAGGCAGCATCGAAGCTTTTGCCCTTGATGTGCAAGGCCGTTTTTGGGTTGCCTCCGAAATCCTGGCCCGTTACGACCCCGAAAGTGACAAATTCCAAACCTATGGTCCCGCGGATTATTACACCAGTCAGTTCCCTTCGGTGATCACCCTCGACAAAGAAGGTGCGATCTGGGTTGGCACTGATGACAAAGGAGTGTACCTGGTAGAAAAAGCCAGCGCCATGACGCTCAACCTCATCACGGGCATCGTAGCCGGTTGTGACCCCAAAGGCATGACCGTCAAAGCCAAAATTACGGGTGGCAAAGCGCCATTCACGTACCAATGGAGCAATGGCCAAAATACCGAAACCGCCAAAGACCTAGGCCCTGGGGAATACGCCGTAACCGTAACCGATGCCGCTGGTTTGAGCAAAAACAGTCGGGCGGTGCTACCTGACCCTCGCATCACCCTGAAAGTGAGCCAACAAAGTGAAGAATCTGGAGCCAATGCCAAAGACGGCGTGGCAGCAGCCATTGCCACTGGAGGCAGCCCATCCTATTCCTACCTGTGGGACAACGGCGAAACCAGTAACATTGCTACAAAACTTACGGAAGGAGCCCATACTGTAGTCGTCAAAGACAAACTGGGCTGTTCGGCAGAAGGCAAAGTAAACATCACCCAAAAAACGGCTGCCTTACGCGTGCTGATCGCTGAAAAACAAAAACTCAATTGCAACGGGGATAAAAATGCCGCCATTGCACTCACTGTTTCCGGCGGTAAAGCCCCCTTTCAGTACCAATGGAGTAGCCCAGGCCTCAGTGGTGAAACACTTAGCGGCCTTGTTGCCGGAGAGTATCAAGTAACCGTAACCGATGCCTCTGGGCAAAAAACCAGCGGTACGGTCAAAATTGAACAACCTGCTGCCCTCAGCCTCAACCTCCGTGTACAAACGCCCGCCAGTACCAACAATGCTGACGGCAAAGCCCAAGCGCAAGTGACTGGAGGTACTGCACCCTATACCTACTCCTGGGACAATGGTGAAAACACTACAATGGCCAGCAAATTGGCTCCCGGCCAGCACAATGTCACCATCACCGACAGCAAAGGTTGCCGTACTCAGGGCAGCATTGAAATTTCCGAAAATGTATTGGCGCTCAACGCAAGTTTGCGCGAAACCAAAAAACTGGATTGCGCCGGAGCCAAAGATGCTGCCCTACAAGTGGAAGTCAGCGGAGGCAAGGCACCATTCACTTACGCCTGGAGCATCGCTGGCAACAGCAATACCCAGGCTAGTGGACTAGCTGCTGGCGAGTATACGGTAACGGTGAGTGATGCCACTGGTAAAAACGTGACCGCCACCGCAAAAATCGAACAACCCGCCCCCCTGCAGGTACAGGTCAATGTAACTGCACCAGCGAGCACCAACAATGCCGATGGCAAAGCTACTGCCCAAGTGAATGGCGGCACTGCGACTTATACTTATAGTTGGGACAATGGCGAAACCCTCCCTAGTGCCAGCAAATTGGCACCCGGCAAACACAGCGTTACTGTTACCGATTCCAAAGCATGTAAGGCCGAAGCCAGCATCGAGATTTCCGAAAACATCCTCGCCCTGGAAGTAAAGGTGGCCACACAAACTGCCATCAATTGTAATGGGGCTAAAGATGGGGCACTCCAGGCGAATGTCAGCGGAGGAAAAGGTCCCTATACCTACACCTGGAGTGCCAAAGGATTGAGTGATCCCCTGGTCAAAGGGTTGGCAGCAGGGGATTACAGTGTAAGTGTAAGCGATGCTAGCGGAAAAACGGCCAGCACAACCTTCAAATTGGAACAACCCACCCCAATTCAGGTCAAAATAAACGTACTGGCACCCGCCAGCACCAACAATGCCGATGGCAAAGCCACTGCTCAAGCCAGTGGTGGTACCGGAGCTTTCAGCTACAAGTGGGACAATGGTGAAACCCTGCCCAGTGCAACAAAATTGTCACCTGGAACCCATATGCTCAGCGTAACCGATGCCAAAGGTTGTACATCAACGGCCAATGTGGACATCACTGAGAATATTCTGCCGCTGTTAGTTGAACTGGAGGAGAAATCGTCTATTTCCTGTTTCGGTGCCAAATCAGGGGCCATCCTAGCCAAAGTGCAAGGCGGAAAAGCGCCTTATCGTTTCCAATGGAGCGACCCCAACACCAAAGATGAAGCGGCAATCGGCCTGTCGGCAGGTAACTATAGCCTAACTGTAACCGATGGTACTGGTGCTCAAAAAATCGCCCAGCTGAGCCTCAGTCAGCCCGAGGCGATGAGCCTTAGTTTGAGCAAAAAATATGGTGTCACCGCTGAAACAGCCAAGGATGGTTTGGCGACCTTGCAAGTAAAAGGGGGTACTGGCCCACTCAAATATGCCTGGAGTACTGGCGAAACCTTACCTACCGCCCAACAATTGAGTCTGGGTGAAAATGCTGTAACCGTAACCGACGCCAAAGGTTGTACCGCTATCCTGGCAGTTGACATCAACAAAAAGAATATTCCCGAACTCACCGCTGGCCGCATCCGCAATGGTCAGGCCATCCGGGTCGAACAGCTCCAATTTGACATCGACAGCATCAACATCAAAGCTTCTTTCAGACCGATTCTTGACGAAGTGTTTGAATTTTTGACCGACAACCCCGGCATCACCGTGGAAGTGGGTGGCCACACCAATGGCTTGTGCCAGGATGAGTTTTGTGTCAAATTGTCCACCGCCCGCGCCAAATCCGTTGCCGAATACCTGATCAACAAAGGCATTGAGGCCAAGCGGGTCTTGTTCAAAGGTTATGGCCGCACCATCCCCATTGCCACCAACTCAACCCCCGAAGGCCGCCAAAAAAACCAACGGGTAGAAATCAAAATTGTCCGCATGAATGGATGAGATGGGGTGTGGGTGTGATAGTGTGAAGTGTGGGTGTGTTAGGGGTAGCTCCAGGTAGTTACCCATGGTCAGGATATCCGGTAGCCCAAAGTTGAAAGAAATCGGCACCCTAGGATTACCCCGCCAACCCACGGATTCATCCGTGGGAGGCTACCCCACCGTCCCAGCCCACGAATTTATTCGTGGGGACATGGATTTTCCCATGGGAAAATCCATGTCCCCCAATTTTTTCCCCACATCCTTTGTCCCTGTGCAATTTTTCCCTATGTTCAGCCTGAGAAACCAAATAATAATTTAGAGATACCAAATAACATCTCTAACAACCCTTCAACTCAGCTGGCTTATGAGCGGACAATTGGACACCAAAGACATCATCGTCTTTCTCATTTATTTCGTTGTAGTCTCCGGTTACGGCTATTGGATTTACCGTCGCAAGAAGAGTGCTACAGCCGACACCAAAGACTTTTTCCTCGCCGAAGGCACCCTCACTTGGTGGGCCATTGGTGCTTCACTGATTGCTTCCAACATCTCCGCTGAACAATTCATCGGCATGTCGGGCTCAGGTTTTGCGATGGGTTTGGCCATTGCCTCCTACGAATGGATGGCCGCAGCGACCCTGATTGTTGTTGCTGTATTTCTATTGCCCATCTACCTGCGCAATAAAATTTACACCATGCCCCAATTCTTGGCCCAACGCTACAGCCCCTTGGTGGCTACCGTGATGGCCGTGTTTTGGCTGGTGGTCTACGTTTTTGTCAACCTTACCTCCATTTTGCACCTTGGTGCATTGGCCGTCAGTACCATTTCCGGCATCAGTTACGAAGTATGTATCCTCGGGCTGTCCATCTTTGCGGTGTTGATCACCCTGGGTGGGATGAAAGTGATTGGTTACACCGATGTCATTCAAGTGTTTGTATTGATTTTGGGCGGTTTGGCTACAACCTACCTTGCACTCGATTTGGTCGCCCAGAACTTTGGCTCCAGTGGAGCACTGAAGGGACTGAGCTTGTTGGGTGAAAACGCCAGCAGCCATTTCCACATGATTCTAAACCCTGGCCAAATGATGATGCCAGATGGTGAAGGTGGGCAAAAGGATGCCTACCAAGACTTGCCGGGCATTGCAGTACTGTTCGGGGCCATGTGGATTGCCAACCTCAGCTACTGGGGCATGAACCAATACATTACCCAACGGGCACTGGGCGCTGATTTAAAAACTGCCCGGGCTGGACTCTTGTTTGCAGCTTTCCTAAAACTGTTGATGCCCATCATTGTGGTATTGCCAGGGATAGCCGCATTTTTGTTGTTCCAACAAGGCGAGTTCCAAACTGAAATCACTGAAAATGGCTTTGTCAAACCAGATAAAGCCTATCCGGTGTTGATCAACTTGCTGCCTACGGGTTTGAAGGGACTTTCCTTTGCCGCCCTTACTGCTGCCATTGTAGCCTCCCTAGCCGGGAAAGCCAACAGTATTTCGACCATTTTCACCCTGGATTTGTACAAAAAGTACTTCAACCGTGAGGCCAGTGAGGCCAATCAGGTATTTGTAGGGCGAATTGTCATCGTCATTGCGTTGATCATTGGAGCAGTGGTAGCTCCAGTTTTACGCAACTTTGGCCAGGCTTTCCAGTTTATCCAAAACTTCACTGGTTTGATTTCTCCAGGGATTACCGCAATTTTCCTATTGGGCTTTTTCTGGAAAAAAACCACCGCCAACGCTGCACTTTTGGGTGCCATCGTTACCATACCTGCCGGTATCGCGCTGGAACAATTGATGTCCAACCTACCTTTCATGCACCGTATGGGTTGGGTATTTGTGATTGTAGTCCTTCTGATGATCCTGACCAGTTTGTTGGACAAAAAAGGCCGCGAAAATGTCCGGGCCATTGAAGTGGATACTTCCGACTTCAAAACTGCACCGGGTTTCACCATTGGTATGGTCGTTGTTGTTATTATTCTCGGGGTGTTGTACTCTGTATTCTGGTAAAAAAGTTGAAGAGTTGAAAAGTTGAAGAGTTGAAGCTACCGCAGCGACTTAGACAAGGAGATTGTCAACATCGCTGCGGTAGCTTCAACTTCTCAACTTTTCAACTCTTCAACTTCTCAACTAAGCCAATAAACTTTTTCCTCATTTCATCCTTTTCTTTACATTTGTGCACCCGGTATTTGCGTTATCAAGATTCAGGTTTTTGCTTCAGCGCTATTATGGGGCAAAAAAACTCTCGTAATTCCGAAAACCAATACACCCATGGTGAGAACGATACGCATCCTGGTGTTTCTGCCGATGTTGTGCTTTTCAACAGCTATTTTTGCCCAATACATCCCTCTGGCCGATACGACCATCCGCGCTTGTGGCGGTTTTTTGACCGATTCTGGTGAGCGCAATTTCAATTACCGCGCCAACGAGAATTTGATGATGACCATTTATCCCGACCCAAGTCAAGGGGCGCGGGTACGCCTCAATTTTCCAGCGATCAATTTGGGTCGAGGAGACCGACTCTGTTTTTATGATGGCAAAGACACACTAGCACCATTGTTGCAGTGTGTTGATTTTTCACGTGGCAACCTGCCTTTTTACGTCCAATCTTCGGCGGCGAATCCCGATTCTTGCATTACTGTTGCATTCCGTTCTGATGCCCAACTGGAAGCCGCCGGCTGGGTAGCGTCCATTGAATGTATCCAGGTTTGTCAAAATTTTGAAGGCGCTGTATTGTTTTCAGATCCTGCCCCACTCCTCCAGGATACCAATAGCATCAACCTTTGTCCCGGCGACGATTTGTTCTTGCGCGGACGTGGTTTTTATCCCCAAAACAATACCCTTTACGAGCAACATGACAGCACCTCGGTTTTTTCCTGGGATTTCGGCAATGGCGATATCCTGATGGGTAGAAACGTAGATTACACCTACCTGGAACCAGGCGGCTATACCCTGCGCTTGCGGGTGACCGACATCCGGGGCTGCCCAAGTACCAACGTGGTAGAGAAAAAAATTCGGGTAGCGCCCAGGCCCCGGTTTAGTGTGGATACCACTTTGCTTCCTGAAATATGCGCTGGAGACACCTTGCGGATTCTAGCCGGAGGTGCTAACACCCCCGGAGCTGCAGTTAAAGTGACCTCACAGACTACCAGTTTCCAAACTGAATTGGTCAAAGGCGACAATCAGTTCATCCCTGATAACGATGGCCGCAAACTGGAGTCGACACTAGTGGTCGACGGCTTTTTTGTAGGCCAAAACATCACCGAAGTAGACAACCTGCAAGGCATTTGTATCAATTTGGAGCACTCCCAAATGCGGGATTTAAACATCGTTTTACGCTGCCCCAGTGGCCAAAGTGTCACTCTACAAAACTTCAATGGCCCGGGCGGAAATACCGTTGAGCTCGGCCAGTCAAACCCCAACGACGATGCCGCCCCACGCCCAGGACGGGGTTATGAATACTGCTGGAAAACGCCAGTGTCCAACAACAACTGGACCGACTATGTCGATACCTTTAACTTGGACAGCTTACCAATTGGAGCGTATCGTCCATTTCAATCGCTGAATCAATTGTTGGGTTGTCCGCTGAATGGCGACTGGACACTGGAAGTAGAAGACCTCAATACGGGTGAAAACGGTTTTATTTTTGCCTGGAGCCTGGATTTTCAGCCATCCATTTTTCCAAAAATCGAAACATTTAAACCCGGCGTCGCCGATTTAACCTGGCGTTTTCATCCGACCATTTTGTTTCAGGATGAAAACAGCGCTTCGGTTTCTCCCTCAGATGGCGGATTAGCTTCTTATCGCCTAATCGCTCAGGATTCTTTCTTGTGTACTTTTGATACGACCATCACCCTGCGGGTAAAACCTAATAATGATCCTTCTTGTGGCACTTGTTTATTGACTTTCAATTCACTACCAGACACCACGATCTGCCTGGGTGATAGCCTGGCGATGTCTTTTGTGCCCAACGAGCGTTTGAACCAAGTGCTAGTTTACACTTCATTTCCACAGTACAGCTTCGGCTTTTTGCAACACCCTCCTGGTTCGCCCTATGGGTCAATTATTCCAGTGAGCAAAGTAGCCCAAAAAACCTTGACCGATCCCCGCAATCAAATTGAATCGGTTTGTATCGACCTGAATTCCGACTGGAATTCCGACCTCAATATTTTTTTGCGTGCCCCCAGTGGCGAGTTATTGGAATTGAGTACGGGCAACGGTGGCTCGGATGACAACTATGTTTCCACCTGTTTTACTCCCCGCGCCAGCGATCCCATCAATGCAGGTAGCGCCCCATTTACTGGCGACTGGCTGCCTGAAGGCAGTTGGAACGCCTTGCGTGGTGCCAAAATCGAAGGCAATTGGACGCTATTGATCACCGACGCATTTGGTACCCAGGCGCAGGAAATCAACGAATTACTCAATTGGTCGATCCGTTTCCGTTCGGTGGATTCCTTGACTTACCAATGGTCTCCAGCAGCAGGCTTGTCTTGTAGCGATTGTGCCAATCCAAGTGCCCTTTTCACCACTGATACACAAATCCGCGTAAAAGCACAAAGCCGTTACGGCTGCACCTTTGAGGATGCATTCCAGGTTACGGTGCGCGATACTTTTCCTGCGCCTAAAGTCACTTGTGCGCAGGTTGGAGCACGCAGCATTCGGTTTTCCTGGTTGCCCACTGCGGCTGGCCAGTACAGCATTCGGTTTTCGATCAATGGGCGGGATTCTATTTTACCCATTGCCATCAGCGATACCTTTTTCCGCGTCAATAATTTGAGGCCCAATGATGAAGTACGGATTGCTGTACAGGGTTTTAGTGCCGATTCCAGCGATGTTTGTAGCTCTGGGGTTGGCGTAGCCGTTTGTAGCATTCAACCTTGCACCATCAACGCGACCATACTTAGTACCAAAAACATCTCCTGCGTTACCGCCAACGATGGCGCTTTTCAAGTGCAAGTGAACAATGGAGTGGGAACGGTGCAATACGACTTGAGCGGTCCAATTGGCTTGATCCAACCCTACCGCAACGATCGGCTGGATTTTGGTGTGTATCAACTGATCGTTGTTGACGATGCGCTGTGCAGCGATACATTAGATTTTAACATTGGTCAAAACGACTCACTCAACCTGACCCTTAGCCCGGATCGCAGCCTCAGTTGCGCCGGAGATCAAAATCTAAACATTGCCTCCAGCATCACGGGAGGTGCCGCGCCCTTCCGCTACACCTGGAACAACGGCAGTCCCAGTTCAGTTTTGAGCAATGTGGGGGCTGGTCGTTATACCCTCCTTGTGTCAGATGCCAATGGCTGTAGAGGAAGCCGCACAATTGTCATCAACGAACCTGCCCCGCTCATGCTGGCGATGATTCCGGAAAATGTGTCTTGTTTTGGGGCCAACGATGGGAGCATCATCGCTACGGGTATGGGCGGCACCGGTAACCTGAGCTACCTTTGGAGCGATGGCAACGTTCAAAACAACCGCAGCAACCTCCGTGCAGGCAATTTCTGCGTAACGGTTACCGATGCCAATGGTTGCCGCATGATCGACTGCCGCAACATCACTGCCCCAACCGAACTCAAAATTGATTCCATCCGTTTGCGTCAACCTACTTGCTCCGACCGCAGGGATGGACAAGCCACTGTACTAGCATCAGGGGGCACCGGGGTGTTGGATTACCAATGGAATGACCCTCAAGGGCAAATCAGTCGGACTGCCAATTCACTAGCACCTGGTCAATATCGGGTGATGGTCTCCGACTCCAACAATTGTATGGTCAACCAAACCATCAACATTGTCGCTCCCGCCGCTTTAGTCCTCCAAATCAATGCCCTATCGGTAAAATGTCGGGGTGGCAACGATGGTCAGGCTCGTATTCAAGTCAATGGTGGCACCAAACCCTACCGTTATTCCTGGGAAACCGCCAACCAAAATGATACCACCGCCAACCTATTGAGTGCAGGTTCGTACGGCATCACCATCACCGACGCGAACAATTGTACGACCGAAGGCCGCGCCATCATCATTGAACCCGCTAATGCGCTTTCTTTGAGTGTGGAACAAGTACAGCAAGGCTGTTTTGGGGCCAAACAAAACAGCGCCCGTGCCCTTCCTACTGGTGGATCAGGGGCACCCTACACCTACCAATGGAGCAATGGCAGCAGCGCCCGGGACGTAAGCGCACTGGATTCGCTTTCTTATACCTTGACGGTAACCGATGCGACAGGCTGCACCCAAACCAGTTCCATCAAACTGAAAGACCTGCTCGCCATGGAGCCCAATACCATCATTTCCCAGCCCTCCTGTTTTGGGGGCTCCAATGGGGCCATTGGCATCAATTTAATCATTGGCCGGCCCAACGCCGACCTCAACCAATACCGTTTCCGCTGGAGCAATGGAGAAACCACCCCCATCATCCGGGGTTTGCGCGGCGATGAGACCTACACCGTCACCATCACCGATCCGCAAGGCTGTATGGCATCTACCAGCCGCACGGTACGCCAGCCAAAAGCCATCACCTTTGATATAACCTCCGATACCCTGGCTTGTAACGGGGGAGCTACGGCGAAAGCTACCATTCGCAACATCGTGGCCGACACCCGCAATTTCACCTTCAAATGGGACGCCAAAGCGGGCAATCAAACCACCCAGCAGGCGAGCAACCTGCGGGCGGGCATTTATTCCGTCACCGTTACCGATGAATTTGGTTGTTTTGGCATCGGTGCAGTACAAGTGCAGGAACCCACCTCGGTGCAGGTATTGGTGCAAGCATCTGGCCCATTGTGCAATGGCGATACTACTGGTAGGGCTGCCATCAGCGCTTCAGGAGGGAATCCCGGCTATACCTATCGCTGGAGCAATGGCGCCAGTACCGCTTTCGTCAGCAATGTAGCGAGTGGCTTGTATCGGGTGACGGTGACCGACCGCAAGGGCTGTACCAGCGTCAACAATGTGAACATTCCCGCCCCCAATCCAATCAAACTCAACATCAAAACCCAGGATCCCACTTGTAGCGGCGACCTAGATGGTTCGATACAGACCAATCCGAGTGGAGGTAAAGCGCCTTATTTGTTGAGCATAAACCGTGGTGCCTATCGCCCTACCCTTGGTGCAATTGGGTTAAAGGCCGGGAATTACGACGTGTACATCAAGGATGCCAATGGTTGCATCACCGTGGAATCTGCCCAAATTGTAGATCGCCCCGCTTTTGCACTCGATTTGCCTCAAACCAGTTTCACCATCCAATTGGGAGACACCCTGCAATTGAAGGGGGAAGCCATCAACAACCAGGGCAACGTGACTTACACCTGGATTGAACCCTACCCGGGCACACTCAGTTGTACCACTTGCACCTCGCCTACTGTACGCACCCAAAACGGCATTGAATACAAATTGGCCGCCAAAGACGAAAAAGGTTGCATCGACGATGTGATTGTCAAAATTTTTGTCCGCAAACAACGAATCGTGCTGGTGCCAACGGGTTTTTCACCCAATGGCGACAACAACAACGATCTGCTGCTGGTACATGGCCAGAAGGGCGTCAAAATCAAAACTTTCCAGGTCTACGACCGCTGGGGAGAAGCCGTATACACCCGCGAAAACTTCGACATCAACGACAGCACCACCGGTTGGGATGGCAAATACCGCGAGCAGGCTCTGACGCCGGGAATTTACCTCTGGTTCCTGGAAGCAGTATATCCAGATGGGTTCACTGAAATCCGCCGAGGGCAAACGACTTTATTGCGCTAATGATGAATGGTCCGAATACCGTATTGTTGAGTACCCAGTTTTGTCCGCCTGTGCAATATTTTGCCAAAATTTTGCAGTACGAAAACGTTTGGGTGGAGCACAAGGAGAACTACCAAAAAGGCAGCTACCGCAACCGTTGTCACATTGCCTCAGCCAATGGTCTGTTGCGTTTGTCGATTCCGTTGGTGAAAGGAAAAAACCATCAAACGCCCATTTGGGAGGTCCGGATTGACTACAAAACCGCTTGGCCAGCAAAGCAGTGGGAGGCCATCACCTATGCCTATGGCAGTGCGCCTTATTTTGAGGAATACGCCGCCTTTCTCGCGCCCCTGCTGAGTGGAGACAAACGTTTTGAATATTTGTGTGAATACAATGCTGCCCTACTAAAGATGTTTCTCAAATTGCTCAACCTGCGTAAAACCATTCACTACACCGAGGATTATCATTTTACCGCGCCCGGAGGTGTGCTCGATTTGCGCCAAATCATCTCACCCAAACTCGAATTGTCCAGCGATCCGTATTTTTTTCCAGAACCCTACCCTCAGATTTTCAATTATAAATATCCGTTTATGGAAAATTTGAGTATATTGGATTTGCTTTTTTGCACTGGCCCACAAGCATTATTGGTGCTGCAAAAAAGTGCCCGATAATCCACCCGTGCAAACCCGACGCACATGTCAATGAAAAGTATCCAAACCGAAGTAGATGCTAGTTTTCTTTATCAAAAGCTCGCCGAGCACGAAGAAGACCCTGCCATCGCCGAGGTTTTTACCCAAATGAGTGCCATTGAAAAAGGGCATGCACTGGCTTTTTTACAAGCCAAAAATTTGCCAGAAACTGCGCTACCCCCACCTTCTGGGCGAGCCAAAACCTTGAATTCCATCGGGCGCATCTTTGGGTACGACTACGTGCTCGGCGTTTTGATGGATACCGAAAAGAGCATCTCCAACGCTATTTTGGTAGCCAAACAAAAAACCAACATCCCGGTAAGCGGGGCTGAAACCAACCATGTCAAGATTTTGCGCAACATCCTGAATGGTGATGCCAAGGTAGGTGGCAAAGCCATCACTAAGTTTGAAAGCAGGCACCGTTCGGTAGGGGGCAATGCCTTGCGCGCGGCGGTATTGGGCGGCAACGACGGTTTGGTGTCCAACTTTAGCCTCGTAATGGGCGTAGCTGGCGCAAGCGATGGCGAAAGTGGCGTTTTGGTGGCTGGTTTGGCTGGTTTGCTGGCGGGGGCCTTGTCTATGGCTTTGGGGGAATGGATTTCGGTAAAAAGTTCGCAGGAATTGTACGAAAACCAAATCCAAATCGAATTAGAGGAACTGGAAACCAATCCTGAAGGAGAGCAGCAAGAATTGTCGCTGATTTATCAAGCCAAAGGCATCAATAAAATCGAGGCGGAGCGTATGGCGGCTGAGATCATGCAAGATACGGCCAGAGCCCATCAGGTCTTGATCGAAGAAGAGTTGGGCATCAATCCCGAAGAGCTCAAAGGTTCTGCGATCGAAGCGGCTTTGTATTCTTTTGTTTTGTTTGCCATCGGGGCCATTATTCCGGTATTCCCTTTTTTATTCACCAGTGGATTCAAAGCCATATTGTACAGCTCCGTCTTGAGTGCCTTGGGATTGTTTGGCATCGGAGCGGCCATTACTTTGTTTACTGGAAAAAGTGTGTGGTTTTCCGGGTTGCGGCAGGTATTTTTCGGGCTGATCGCGGCTGCGATTACGTATGGCATTGGAAAAGTTATCGGCGTTTCGCTGGCAGGGTAAGTAGTAAAAGCCTCACATTTGCAAAAGCGACGATTTTTTGATTTGGCTGCGCCAAATTTTTTGTAACCGCGACGACGCGACGGCGCGACGTTTAGGTGTGCTTCGCACACAATTACGTCGTTTCACGTCGCGCATTTGGCGTAGCCAAATGAATCGTCGCGCCGTCGCGTCGTCGCGGTTACAAAACAAGCAGCGAAGCTGCTCACTACATAATGCGAGTTATTTATTTCCCTTCATCCTGTCTTTTCTACACTTCAACCTAAATTTTATTCATTTCGGCGAGTACAATAGGGGTAGATGCATCCTTATGCATCTATAGTACGTCTTTGATTGCAAATCGGCAATGTGAAAGAACATCGCTGTTTTAACCAACCAATTGCAGCTAAATCGTAGTCTTTGTTGAAAAAAAGGCCAGCATATTGGAACCATCTCATAGTAAAATACACTAAGAGAAAGAAAAGGCACCCAAACAAAATCCAAAAGAGGATTTGCTTCGTATTTATTTTCAACAATCGATCTTGTTTAACGTTTACATAGTAAAGCTTAAACAAAATCCGAAGCAGCGCGGAACCTTGCTTAAATAAAGTGTTAAGGTTTTTTAAAAACATTAACAGGACTTTAAAACTTCATTAAGCAACATCCGCCCAATAAAATCGGTTTTATTGGAAAGCTTTCGAGCGAAAAATTTTGTCCAAAACCCATTTACATATTCAAACGTCATGAACATCCGAAAAATCAAATTGGCCCTTACGGTAGGGCTCTTAAACCAAGAGGCAGGAAATGTCGTCCACGACATTCAAGCGATGATGAGCGACTTCCGCGAGGAAGTAGGCGCTTACGTCGGCGCTAAAGTGGTAAAAATGGCCAAACTGAACCCAACCCACGTACAACAAACTTACGCCCTGCAATACGAGCGCTGTACCTTGAAAGTTGACCTGATTTCCAATCCGGCCACCAACTTGCAAGTTGTTCGCAACTTTTCCTTGGCATCTTAATCCTATGGTCATTTCTTGATTTTGTTTGTTTCACTCAAGCCAGCAAAATGAACCTTTCTAAAAACTAAGCGGAATCGCGCTCAATGCACGGTTCCGCAATTTTTTTTTACACTAGACTCTACGAATAGAAAGGCTACTCTCCTACCTTTATTTAACAATCCCACCATTTCTTTTCAAATAATTAACATCTTTTACGTGCATGGTCTTGGAATTATGCCTACTTTTGCGCCTTGTTTGAGTAAAGGGGGGTGACGCAATCGCATTTTTGCCGTCAAATTCCCGACGAAAAAATTCTTATGGAACTGCGTAACATTGCTATTATCGCCCACGTAGACCACGGCAAAACGACCCTGGTTGACAAAATGATTGCCCTCGGCAAATTGTTCAAAGACCACGAACGTCCTGGTGAGTTGATCATGGACAGCAACGACTTGGAGCGGGAGCGTGGCATCACGATCCTGGCCAAAAACGTGTCCATCCGCTACAAAAACTACAAAATTAACATCATTGACACCCCTGGTCACTCCGATTTTGGTGGAGAGGTTGAGCGGGTACTCAATATGGCTGACGGCGTACTCCTGTTGGTAGATGCTTTTGAAGGCCCCATGCCACAAACCCGGTTTGTGTTGCAAAAGGCCCTCGAAATGGGCAAAAAACCAATTGTAGTTGTCAATAAGGTAGACAAAGAAAACTGTAAGCCCGACGACGTGCATGAAGCCGTTTTCGACCTGATGGTAAACCTGGATGCTACCGAAGAACAATTGGACTTCCCTACCCTCTTTGGTTCGGGTAAAGGTGGCTGGTTCAGCCCCGACTGGAAAGAAAAGACCGACAGCATCGTCCCCCTTTTGGATGCGATCGTAGAGCACATTCCTGCTCCACACGTAACCGAAGGCAACACACAATTGCTGATTACTTCACTGGATTATTCCAGCTTCATTGGTCGGATTGCCATTGGTCGTCTCCATCGTGGCACCCTCAAGGATGGCCAGTTTGTAAACCTGTGCAAAAAAGATGGTTCTTTTGTTAAGAGCCGAGTACGCGGTTTATACGTCTTCGAAGGCTTTGAAAAAATGAAAGCTGAAGAAGTTACCGCTGGTGAAATTTGTGCATTGGTAGGGATTGAAGGTTTTGAAATTGGAGATACCATCGCCGATATCGACGCCCCAGAAGCATTGCCACCCATCACCATCGATGAGCCTACGATGAGTATGTTGTTCACCATCAACGACTCTCCGTTCTTTGGTCAGGAAGGCAAGTTTGTTACTTCTCGCCACATCAAGGAGCGTTTGGAGAAGGAATTGGAGAAAAACCTGGCCCTGCGATTGATGGAAACCGATTCTGCGGATTCCTGGCGGGTATTTGGCCGTGGGGTATTGCACCTTGCAGTACTCATCGAAACCATGCGCCGCGAAGGTTACGAACTACAAATTGGTCAGCCACAGGTAATCATGAAGCGCATCGACGGTCAACTCCACGAACCAGTGGAAGACATGACCATAGATTTACCTGAAAACGTTTCGGGTAAAGCCATCGAAATGGTAACCCGCCGCAAAGGTATGATGACCTCCATGGAACCCAAAGGTGATCGGATGATCCTGCGCTTTGAAATTCCATCACGTGGCATCATCGGTTTGCGTAGTCAAATGTTGACTCAAACTGCCGGCGAAGCGGTAATGACCCACCGCTTGTTGAGCTTCCAGCCACACCGTGGCGAAATTCCTGGCCGCACCAACGGTTCATTGATCAGTAAGGATCCCGGAAAATCCATTCCTTACTCCATCAACAACTTGCAGGATCGCGGTACCTTCTTCATTGGCTCCAATGAAGACATCTACGAAGGCCAGGTTGTGGGGGAAAACAGCCGCCCTGGTGACATGCTCATCAACTTGACGGTGACCAAAAAATTGACCAACGTACGGGCTTCTGGCTCCGATGATAAAATCCGTTTGATTCCACCTCGCCGCTTCACCTTGGAAGAGGCATTGGAATACATCCAGGAAGACGAATATGTAGAGGTAACACCTGCTAACATCCGCTTGCGTAAAATCTACTTGAAAGAGCACGAGCGCAAACGCTCCTCGAATAAGCAGACGGTTGAGTTGGTGGAAGAGTAGTTTTCCTCACTTCGACGAAGAATGAAAAGGCTTTCAGCTAGTTGCTGGAGGCCTTTTTGTTTTTTGGGGCTAAGGTGTCTCTTCGGTGCCTGAGGTTTCTTAGGTGGTGAAGAAGTACCCTGCTTCGCAGGTTTTGTTTTTTCACCACCTAAGAAACTTAAGGCACGAAGGGGCACCTCAGGGGTTGCTTAAATATTTTTTTTTAAAAATAGCTAGTTGGGAACTTGATCTCATGAATCCCGGTTAACACCTACAATTCAACAATTGAAGGTCAAAAACCTGTCCACATGACACGCTTATCTTTTTTCACCGCAGTACTCCGACGCCAGGCTTCTCCGGCAGCGCGACCGATCCGAGATCGGGAGGGTGCTGAGGTTCGAGAGCGTGGGTGTCTCCACGGCTAAAGCCATGGGCTAAGTTAGGATGTGGCCTCCCACGGATAAATCCGTGGGTTGGCGGTGGCATCTGCACAGTGGAAAATCAACACATTCACGCCAACACTTTCACATTTCACTTACTGTAGGGTGCCGTAGTTCAATGGTAGAGCAGGGGATTGTCTATCCTCAAGTTGCGGGTTCGAGTCCCGTCGGTACCGCACAATCGAGAGGGAATGGAAGGCCAACACACCCACACCATCACACTTTCACACCCACACCCATTCTTCCGGGCCTCCTGCACTGTATAGCTTTGTCGTTCAATGGAAGGACGCCAGATTACGAATCTGAGGATCGGGGTTCGAGTCCCTGCAAGGCTACAATAGGACTAAACCTTGGGTGTTGGGCAGCTGCATTGGGCTACCCCAACACACCCACACTTTCACACGCACACCTTCACACCCATTCTTGCTCCTGTTGGCAAACTGGCTAAGCCTCCGCACTTTCTATGCGGACATTGCGGGTTCGAATCCCGTCGGGAGTACTATATTTGTCCTTGTAAATGATGAAAAATGGCACGTTTTTTTTTAACACCTGAGGAATTTAATTGTACAGAACAATTAAGTTTTGTTCAAATCCCAGAAGCGATTAAGCTCTTCTATATCAATACTGGAGTTGAAAAGGCAGACTTGGTTATCTCGGGGATTAACCACAGTATAGAGAAAAAACGTGCACTCGATTTAGATTTTGAGTTCACTCCCGAATTCGCATTCCAAATTTGCGAAGATTATTTTATAGCATTCCAGGAAAATCAACATATAATCAAGGCATTTGATTCTTCCAATTTTATTAGCCATTATCCAGATGAGTTGAGCTATATTTTAATAGAAGGCACTTCCTTTTATGATGTTAAAACTGATCAATTCAATCACCCTTTTTTGGAAAGTGTTTATTCAAAAAGGGTTCAGAATGAATGGCTGATCAAGACCTGGGTTTTGCATGGCAACTGTGGCGGCTTCTGTGGAATTATTTTAAACACAAGCAGCATTGGTCATTGCTACATTGGAGTATATGGACAATTTTTGTCGTTAACATATGAAGGCAAAGAATATAGCTTTTATCACTACGAAAGGTACCGGCAGTCAGCTTTGGATCAACCTTTTAATGATCATCTATTGGCGTTTTGATTTACACAAATGAATACTTGCTCCGCATTTTATCGGTTACAATATCAGTGTTTTTTCAATCAACTTGGCGTTTACCTATCACCATTCTACCCAAAACACCTTTGCATGAAACACCAGATTCTTCTTTTGCTTTTCAGCCTGCTTGCCTTGCGCCAGGCACCAGCTCAAACCGACACCGCCATCCTAACCGCCATCCGCCAGGAATCCGCCCGCAACTCCCAGGTGATGCACACCCTGAGCCAATTGGCCGACGTACACGGCCCCCGGCTCATGGGAACGCCAAACTACTACCAGGCCGCCCTCTGGGCCCAACAACAACTCAAATCCTGGGGTATCGCCAACACCCAACTCCAGTCCTTCGACAAAGGCCAACGCGGTTGGTCAGTAAAGGATTTTCACCTAAAAATGATTGAGCCCCAGTACAGCCACATCCAGGCATACCCCTTGGCGTATACTGCATCTACCCAAGGGGCACAAACCGGTGAAGTCATTTACCTGCCCACCCTCGATTCAATTTACGGCTTGAAAGACAGATTAAAAGGAAAAATTGTGCTCCTGGGCGCTTATTACCATCCCGTCAGCAATGTATTTCAGCCTTTTGCCCAAAAATTGCCCCCTACCCTTTTGCAACAAGCAGCCGAAAATCCCGACCCCAACGATCTGCTCATCGGTTACCACAGTCGCCGCTCTACGCCCCAAGCTTTCCAATTCCAAAACCTGCTGCGCAAACGCCGGGAGCAATTCTTCAATTTCTGCAAACAGGAAAAAGTGCTGGCCCTGCTCGAACCCAGCGATTTCCCCTACGGCATTTTGCACGCCGACGGCAATCGAGCCATTCCTTCCTATATGCGCAGGGGCGACATCCAACCCGTCGCTTCCTTTGTCATTGCCAATGAGCACTTTGGGCGTTTGTTGCGCTTGATTCAATTGGGCATCAAACCCAAAATCGAGCTGGAACTCCAAGCTCAATTTTACGAAGAGCCCAAATACAATGTCAACTTGATTGCCGAAATTGAAGGGAGCGATCCTGTGCTTAAGGACGAGTTGGTGATCATCGGTGCCCACCTCGACAGCTGGCACGCGAGTACTGGCGCTACCGACAATGCCGCAGGCTGTGCCGTGATGATGGAGGCCATGCGCCTGCTGAAAGCCAGTGGGCTAAAACCCAAACGCAGCATTCGGCTAGCCCTCTGGGGTGGCGAAGAGCAGATTTTTGCAGGTTCTGCCGCTTATGTTGAGCAAAATGTAGGCGACCTCAACACCGCCAAAGCCCAAAAAGAGCAATCCAAAATTTCGGCCTACTTCAACCTGGACAATGGCGCAGGCAAAATTCGGGGGATTTACCTGATGGCCAACCCGACGCTCAAACCTATTTTTGCCAGCATGCTCCGTGCTTTTGCGCCTGACACCATTTTGACCCTACAAAACGCCAATCAAACGGATCATGAATTGTTTGATTTTCAAAACATTCCCGCTTTTCAGTTCATTCAAGACCCCCTGGATTACATGACGGCGGTGCACCATACCAATGTGGACCTTTACGAATACGTACCCATCAAAGATCAGCAAGCCAATGCAGAACTGGTCGCTTACCTGGCGTATCAAGTTGCGCAACGTGCCGAGTTATTGCCCCGCAAAACCTTTAACTCGCCTATCCCCAGCTTACAAGGCAATGCCCATTTTCAAGTCAAAGGTTTTTTGAACGCCCAACAAGTTAGTTTGGTCAGTGACTTCAACAACTGGAACATGTTTGGCACCCCCTTGGCCAAAACTCCGGATGGTTGGGAATGCCGCCTGGAGTTGCCCCCCGGTAAGTACCTTTACAAATTCATCGTGGACGGAGATTGGACCGCTGACCCCAGTACACCCAGTGATAAACTGGTCAGAGACGGCAAAGGGCATGCTGGTTTGACGGAGTTTTGGGTAAAATAACACCCCGAGCAAAAGGGTGTAAGAAAGTCCTCACCAAATTATACCTACATTTAGGGTCTGAGTAGGTTGTACCGCCCTAAACACGGAGAAAATAGGCTATTTACAAAAACAATCACTAACTTTGGCTCAGAATCAATAGCCAGCAAATAGTTACCGCGACCAAGACCACCCCACCATTTCAACAACCAAACTGCACTTCCATCATGCGCATTATCCTGAGCATTGGCTGCCTCTTGCTGGCTAGCGTCCTTTCCGCCCAAAAAGCACCCGAATTCCTGAGCGTCCACAATGCTCGTTGGGTCGATAGCACCCTTGCGACCATGAGTCTGGACCAAAAAATTGGTCAACTGTTTATGCCTCGGGGCAATACCAGCGGCAGGGGTTATGACCCACAAAAGCTAATGAATTGGGTAAAGGAATACCACTTGGGCGGCATTGTTTTTTTTGCTGGACAACCCAGCGTACAAGCCCGCATCACCAACGAGCTCCAGGCAGCCTCTAAAATCCCTATGCTCATCGGTGAAGACCTCGAATGGGGCCTGGCCATGCGCCTGGATAGTACAGTGCGTTTTCCGTACCAAATGACCCTGGGTGCCATGCTGCTGAACGAAGGGCTGGTGGAAGCCATGGGCCGAGAGATTGGTCGCCAGTGCAAACGCATGGGCGTACATGTCAACTACGCCCCCGTGGTCGACATCAACAACAACCCCAACAACCCAGTCATCAACTTCCGCTCTTTCGGCGAAGACAAATACAACGTCACCCGCAAGGCCCTCGCTTACATGCGTGGCATGCAAAGTCAACGTATTTTGGCCAGTGCCAAACATTTCCCCGGCCACGGTGACACCGGAGTTGACTCCCACTACGACTTGCCACTGATCAGCAAAAGCAAGCAGCAACTGCAAGAACTGGAGCTCTACCCCTACCAGGAATTGATCAACAACGGGCTTTCCGGTGTCATGACCGCGCATTTGAGCATTCCGGCGCTGGATTCCACCAAAAACCTGGCCTCTACCCTCTCCTCCCGCATCGTGACCGATTTGCTGCGCAAAGACCTCGGCTTCCAGGGACTCGTCTTCACCGATGCAATGGACATGCAGGGCGCCGTGAAGTACTACCCCAATGGCGAAGCACTGGTCAAAGCCGTATTGGCGGGCAACGAACTGATCGAGACCTTTGAAGATGTGCCCAATGCCTTCAAAGCCATTAAAAAAGCCATTGCCGATGGTTTGTTGAAAGAAGCTGATTTGAACCAAAGGGTGCGCCGCATCCTGATGGCCAAATCCTGGGTTGGGCTCGACAAATACCAGCCCATCCAACTCAAAAACCTGATTCAAGACCTGAATACCATCGAGTCGGACTTGTTGAATCGGCAAATGGCCGAAGCGGCGCTGACTTTGATCAAAAATCAAAACGAGGCCCTGCCCATCCGCGATTTGACCCAAAAAATTGCGGTGGTTTCTATTGATGCCAACCAAACGACAGCCTTCCAAAAAATGGCCAGCAATTACACCAATGTCGACCATTTTTTGATCCCCATCAATGCGAATGATACCAGCATTTTGAACGTGCAAAAAGCGACTCAAAGTCACGATGTTCTGGTAATTGGCGTACACTTGCAAAACATTCGCCCCGGTGCCAAATATGGTTTGACAGAAAGCAACCTCAAAGCTTTGAATGTTTTGTGCGCTGGCGGCAAGGGCATCGTCGTGCTCTTTGGCAACCCTTATACTTTGGATAAAATCCCCGCGTTGGACAACGCCAAGGCGGTGGTAATGGCTTATCAGTTCACCAATTATTTGGAAGAAGCCGCGGCACAGGCAGTGTTTGGCGCCATTCCATTTAAAGGTAGATTGCCCGTTACGGTCAACGAAAAATTCCCGCTGGCGATGGGCATCACCAGTCCGGCCATTGGGCGTTTGTCTTATGGCATTCCAGAGATGGTGGGAATCAATAGCAAAGAACTGATCGGCCGGGTCGACTCGATCATCAACCTGGGCTTGCGCGAAAAAGCCTATCCCGGTGCAGTAGTCCAAATTGCCAAAGATGGCCGGGTCATTTATCAAAAGAATTACGGCTACCATACTTATGAAGCCGCCACCAAAGCACGCAGCAGTACTACCCAAGGCATTAGCTTTCAAGTCAGCAATAAAAACGACGTGATGGACGAAAAGGTGGTGCTCAACAACAATACGGGTTCCATCCTATCCAACGGCAAGGGAGCTAGCAATGGGGCCGTGCAACTCACCGACCTATACGACCTCGCTTCCGTCACCAAAATCAGCACCTCGGCCCTGGCCGTCATGGAACTGATGAGTGCGGACAAATTTGACCTGGACAAAACCTTTGCCGATTATTACCCGGAATTTGCCAACTCCAACAAGGCCAACCTGACGTTCCGCAATATGCTGACCCACCGGGCTGGCCTCCGCGCCTTTATCCCATTTTGGACTGCAGACATTGATTCCGTGCAAACGGTCAAAAACAGCCTGGCTTACCGCGAAAAATATGCAGCACAACTGCGCCTGAATTTCTTCCAACGTTTGTTTGGGGGCAAAAAGAAACTGGATCGAAAAATTCTTACTGCCATTCGGACCGACAAAGCCATGTGGAAAGAATGCCTCAACGCCACTTCCAAAACCTGGAAACCGGGCCTTTATGCCGAAACCGCGTCAGCCGAATATCCGATCCAACTCACCGAGAACCTCTACCTAAGCAAAAAATACGAACAAAACATTTTTGAGGCCATCAAAAAATCACCCATCAAACCCGAACAGGGCTATGTGTACAGCGATTTGCACTACATGCTTTACCCAACCATGATGGGGCGGATTGCGGGTATGGAATGGGAAAGTTTCCTGAAACAAACCTACCAAGCCATAGGGGCCAATACCTTGACTTACAACCCCCTGCGTTTTTATGACAAAAGCCGCATTGCACCCACCGAAGTCGATAGCCTTTTCCGCAACACCCTCGTACACGGGCGGGTGCACGACGAGGCCGCCGCGCAATTGAACGGGGTATCTGGGCATGCTGGCCTGTTCGGCAGCGCCAACGACCTGATGAAACTGATGCAATTGTACTTGCAAAAGGGCTATTATGGTGGCAAACAATTCATCAAACCAGAGGTGGTCGATTCCTGCACGCGTTATCAATTCCCAGAGTTGAACAACCGTCGGGGCATTGCTTTTGACAAACTGGATTTGAATCCCAGCGTCAGCAATGGGCCCCGTTTGGCTTCACCGGATAGTTATGGGCATTCGGGTTTCACCGGGCCATTTACCTGGATTGATCCGAAGACGCAAACGGTATATGTGTTCTTGTGCAACCGGGTGTATCCGACACGGGACAATGGGAAAGTGAGTAGTTTGAACATTCGGACGGGGATCGGGGATGCGATTTATAAAAGCATCCACAATTAAAATCCAGCTTTGAAAGATACTTACCTGAGATGTTTCTTAGATGCCTTAGATGGTTCAAATTATACATTGTTTATTTTGAACCATCTAAGGCATCTAAGAAACATCTCAGTATTTTTGTGCCTAAAGCGCTCATGTGGCAAGATCAGCCATAAAGGTTCAAAGACAACAAACAATGAAAAAACTAATTGGAATAACATTTAGCCTTGGATTGTGCCTGTTCGCTTTTGGGCAAAATGAGGACATCCAAAAAATCCGCGCCAGCCACCAAAACCGCCACCACGATCTCCTCAACGAGTACGTCCAGTTTTGCACCCTGCCCAACACCTGGAACGATCCGGAACAACTGCGCCAAAACGCGACCTTCATCGTGGAAATGATGAAAAAACGGGGCATCAGCAACGCCCGCACCATTGAAGCCGATGTACCCGGAGCGATCCCGGCGGTGTATGGCGAAATCCTCAGTCCTGGCGCTACCCGCACGCTGGTGTTTTACGCCCACTACGATGGCCAACCCGTCAATCCAGCCAAATGGGCAGAAGGTTTGTCCCCCTTCAAACCGCAACTGGCCACCGCAGCTTTGGATAAAGGCGGGAAATTCCTCGATTTACCCCCCGCCAACAGCCCCCTCAATGACGATTGGCGGCTCTACGGCCGCGCCACCGCCGACGATAAAGCAGGGGTATTCACCCTCCTCAATGCCTACGACGCCATTCGCCGCAGCGGCTTAAATCCTGGCATCAACCTCAAGTTCTTTTTTGAGGGCGAAGAAGAGCGGGGTTCTACCAATCTGGGGGCCATTTTAGCCGCCAACAAAGACTTGCTGAAAGCCGATGCCTGGATCATTGTCGATGGCCCCATGCATGCCTCGGGGCGCAAACAAATCACTTTTGGGGTGCGCGGTGATGTGAACATGAATTTGACGGTCTTTGGAGCCAAACGCCCGCTGCACAGCGGCAACTACGGCAACTGGGTCCCCAATCCTGCCCTCAAGTTAGTCCACCTGCTGGCTTCAATGAAGGACAACAAAGGCAAAGTGCTGATAAAAGGTTTTTATGACGATGTGATTCCTTTGAGCAAAAGTGAACGTCAGGCTTTGTCGGCGATTCCCGATCCTGCGCCCATCATGCAAAAAGAATTGGCTTTTGCTGCATCAGAAAATCCACAACGCAGCTACCTGGAATCCATCACTACCCTACCCACGCTGAACATCAACGGCATTGAAAGTGCCAACGTGGGCCGACTGGCCAGCAACATCATCCCAACTTTGGCGACGGTTACCCTGGATTTGCGGCTGGTGAAAGGCAACGACACCAAGCGGCAGATTCAAAAGGTAATCGACCACGTCAAAAAGCAAGGTTACTACGTTTTGGATCGCGAACCGACCGAAGAGGAACGCCTGCAACATGCCAACATTGCGGTGATCCGCCATGGTGAAGGCTACAATGCTCAACGAACTTCGATGGATTTGCCCATCTCGCAGGCAGTGATCAAAGCGGTGCGTGGGACGAGCAATCAGGAAATTGTGCTGATGCCTTCGGCAGGTGGGAGTTTGCCGCTTTATTTATTCGAGGAAGTCTTAAGTGTGCCACCGATCACGATTCCAGTGGTGAATTACGACAATAACCAACATGGGGAGAATGAGAATTTGCGGATTGGCTGTTTGTGGGAGGGAATTGAGACGGTTGCGGCGGTGATGTTGATGAAGTGGTGATGGCTCAGTAAATATCAACAATTTGGGGTGTAAAACCAACGAAAAGTGTTGACAACTACAAAAAGCTTCATTAAATTGCAAACTTGAATGTCCTAAATAACACCTGTTTCAAAATAGGGCTTTGACAAAAAATTAGCAGAACTATTCGAACCCTTGTCATGAAATCTAACCTCCAACTACTGCTCGAACATTACCAGGCAGAAGAAACCTGGCTTGAAACTCAACTTAAACAGTGTACCCAAGAATGGGAATACATCCAGGCGCAAGCATATGCCAATACGCTAGCAGATGTGCAACATAAGCTCCGCGTGCTACATCAGTTGGCAGCTCCACTTACGGATGAAATCAGGTATGTAGAAAAAAGCCTGGAACGTTGGCAGGCCAAAATTCAGCGCGCTAAGGCAGAAGGTATACCCGAACGCAACATCGAGCAATATTATGGTGAGCCTTTGGCCTACGAGCAACAAAGACTATTGGATTTGCAGGAACAGCAAAAAAAGAAGCGTTTCTTCACGGATGCAGAACAGCTTGAAGAAGCCTTGGAATATTTGTTTCTCAATCGCCACATGAGGCTCTTTATCAAAAATAAAAGAGAGGAAGACTCAGTCCTTGAAGTGTATTGTCATCCAGACGATTGCTTAAAAATCATTTATCTCAAGGAACTTCCCATGGATGAAGACAACGATTTTGGAAGAGAGTGGTCGGCCTTAAAAAATCTAGGCTTTTCTTGGCAAGACAATTACTTCACTTTAAGCATTCCGATCTCAACATTAAAAAATTTTATCCAACTCAAAATAATTCTAGCTCAATTGCTTTTTGACGTTGCACAAATCCGGCCTGGTAAACTGATGCTGTTGGTTTTTGAGCTATAAATGTGTTGAGAAGACATTACTTCTTTTTCCGCACCAACGCCACCAAAGACACCAACGCCCAAGTTCCCTCCAGTATCGTAAACGGAATCGATTTGATCAGCACCGAGGACACACAAGCCAGGCTGGCTCCGATCAAATTCATCCACATGTATCCTCGGCTATCGTTGTCAATTTTGTTGAACAAATTGAGAAAGTAGGCAAGCAGGATGAGTCCTACGCCGAAGTAGCCAATAATATCTGCCATGTTGCATTGGTTTTTCACACAGATCTATACCGCCGAATACGCCACCTCCGGCAACCAATGCCGCACATACTCTCCATTCGGATCATACCGTTTGGACTGAGTTTCCATATTGAAATAGCGATCCTCACGCGGATCAGAACCTACGCCAGCTACATAATTCCAATTGCCCCAGTTGCTGCACACATCGTAATCGACGAGCACTGATTCGAAGTACTCCGCGCCCATTTGCCAGTTCACATGCAGGTCTTTGGTCAAGTAACTGGCTACGTTTTGGCGGCCTCGGTTGGACATGAAGCCTGTTTGTTTGAGTTCCAACATATTGGCGTCAACGAAAGGGATTCCGGTTTTTCCTTCAATCCAGGTATTCAGCGCATCCTGGTCATTTTTCCACTTGGGATCGGCAACACCCCTTGTTCCGCCAATCTGGAAAATCTTACTGCCATGTTTTTTACCCATAAAACGAAAGAAGTCCCGCCACAACAATTCAAAAAACAACCAATAAGTCGATTCATTGGCACCTCGCTCAGCTTCGTAGCGTTTCAGTTCGTGGTAAACCATCTTGGGCGAGAGACAACCTTGGGCCAACCAGGGACTGAACTTGGAGGAATAATCACCGCCCAAAAGTCCGTTGCGGGTTTCTTTGTAGTCTTTGATCAGGTCGCTTTCCCAGAGGTAGTAGTTCAATCGTTTCAAACCTTCGGTTTCCCCTCCTTTGAAAGGCAGTGCAGCTCGGGAATCCAGTTCAAAGGCCTGATGTCCAAAATCTTCCAGTCTTGGGATATCCCCCACTGCTACGTCAACACTCCAGGGGTTGAAGGTTTTGTCTGGCCGGGTCAAAGGCTCCCGCACGGGTACGATCCGTTCTACCTCTTTGCGGAATTGGGTAAACACATCGGGGGTATGCTGCACCGGGAAGGGCAAATCAGCCGTGTAATACAACATTTTACCCCGATTGTAGCGCATTTCCTGTCCAATGCTCCACAGTTTTTGCTCCAAACTATCTTGTACCCGTAGTTCTTCAGCAGTGCGTTCACGATTGCAGAAAACCCAGCTCGTTTTGTATTCTTTGGCCAAATCAAAAAGTACCTCTTCGGGTTTACCTATCCGTACAACCAAGTCGCTGTTGAGTTTGCGCAAGGATTGGCGTAAATCTGCCACACTCTCCAGAATAAATTTAGCGCGGTATTTGCCCGTTTTGGGGAAGCCAAAACGCGTTTGTCCTTTAAATGTCCGTTCATCAAAAACGAATACAGGAATCACTTCGTATGCATTGCGAAGTGCATCTTGAAGTGCTTCGTTATCGTGCAAGCGCAGGTCTTGCCGAAACCACACAATGGCTCTTCTTCTCATGGTCAATCATCGTTTTTGTATTATTGTTGGGCTCGACAAATACAACAAAAGCGTTTGGGGCTGGTTCAGGATTGGATTGTAATTTTTTTTACAAAGTCAATTTCAGTGACGACCTTTGCACAATGCTGCACAATTGATGACCATGTTAAAAGCATTTCAGGACTATTTATCACATTTGCTTCAGGACAACCCCGGCAATTACCGCTTTTTACTCGCCATCAGTGGCGGGAAGGACTCCATCGTTTTGGGGGATCTGTTTTATTGTTCTGGCATTCCCTTTGGCATTGCCCACATGAATTTTCAATTGCGCGGCGAAGCTTCCGATGGCGACGAACGGTTTGTACAAGCCTTTGCCCAACGTTGTGAGGTGGCCTGTTTTACCACGGCAGTGGATACCAAAATTTATGCCGCTGAGCACCAATTGTCCACCCAAATGGCCGCCCGCACCATGCGTTACCGCTGGCTCGAAAAAATCCGTCAGGAGCAGGGTTTCGACTACATTGTCACCGCCCATCACCTGAATGATTCGGTGGAAACCATCCTCTACAATTTTGCCAAAGGCAGCGGAATCAAAGGTATGCTGGGCATTCCAGCGGTGAATGGCCGGGTGATTCGCCCCTTGTTGTTTGCCACCCGCACTACAATCGACGCCTATTACGCTCAAGAGGAGTTGGTTCACCGCGAAGACTCCAGCAATGCCGAATCGGGCTATGCCCGCAATTGGATTAGGCACCAAGTGGTCCCGAATCTGCAAAAATTGAATCCCTCCTTCGAACAAACCGTAAGCCGCAATCTGGTTTATTGGCAACAGATCAACACTTGGTTTGAACAAGAGGCCGCACAAATCAAGGCCAAAATATGGCATACAGAACCCCTCCGCCATACCCTACAGCTCAGCTCCATCCAAAGCCATCCCGCCTTATTGACTTTGTTGTTTCACTGGTTGCAGGGTTTTGGGTTTGTGGCGGAACAAATCAGCGGCATCCATGCGTCGGTTTTGGAACAAAAGCAAGGCAAAATGTTTTTGAGCAAAAGTCATAAAGCACTCATTCACCAAGGCAGCCTGATCATCGAAGCTCAAGATACCCGTCCTGAACCACCTCAACTGTGGCCAGCAGAGGCTTTCAGCCTGTCGCTGCACGGACAAAAAATAACAATTTCTACATATACAAAAGGCCCAATATCAATCCCTCATCAACCCGATGTTGCCTGGGTGGATGCTGCTGAATTGAGCTTTCCACTGGAGTTGCGGCACTGGCGTGCAGGTGACGTGTTTTACCCCCTGGGAATGGCCGGAAAACCTAAGAAAATTCAGGATTATTTCACCGATGAAAAGATCGATCGTTTTGCCAAAGAGCGCATTTGGCTACTGGTAAATGGCGACGGGCGGGTCATTTGGGTGCTCGGTTTTCGGGTGGATGACCGTTTCAAAATTCGGGAGGACACCTCCCATTTCGCCGAGTTTCAACTCATACCTCAGCTTGATTAATCAAAAGAATAAACTAACTTTGGAGAAGCAAAAATCAACCCACCGATTATGAAACAGATCATTTACTCGCTCCTTTTTCTGTTTATCGCTACTGTAGCAAGCAGTCAGACGACCAACATCGCCGTACCCAAAACCCAAAAAGGCGTAGTGACCAAACTCGCGGCCACCTGGTGTCCTTTTTGTGGCAGTTTGGCCTGGGATACTTACAAAAAAATGGTATCAGACTTAAGTGGGCAGTCCCTGGTTATGGTGGCACATCGCAGTTCCAGCAGCCGTTTGTACAGCGCAACTGCAGAAAAGGTGTTGAATGCCTACGAGCCCGTTTTTTACCAACCTTACTTCTTTTTCAATACCAAGTTGATCGGGGAGGGCGATGGTTCTACTGAATTAGACATGCAAAAAGCATTGGCTAATTTCACTGCAACTGCCCCCATTGCCCAAACGGGGCTCGCGGTCAAATACAACCCTACCAATCGCGATTTGGAGGTAACGGCCAAAACAGAGTTTTTTAAAACAGCGACGGGTAATTACTTCACCGGAATCTACCTGATCGAAAAATCGGTCATCGAACAGCAGTCCAATCGGGGTTCTATGGCCGAACACCTCAATGTACTGCGCACCCATTTTGGCACCAGTGAATTTGGTTTTGAGATTGGTTCAGGCACCATGATGAATGGTTTTTTCAAAACGATCTCCACCAAAACCACCTTGTCTACCAAAATCAACCCCGCCAATATCATCATCGCCAGCATCCTTTGGCAAAAAACCGGGGAAACCACCTACAGCATGGTCAATGCCAACTGGACGGATCAGGTCAGTAGTGTGACGACGAGCGTAGTGGAAAACCAAGCCTTAAAAGCTGGATATACGATCAGTCCAAACATCGTTCAGGAAAAAGCCAACCTGGAGTTCAATCTGCCTAAAACGGGCAAAAACGTATTGGTGCAGGCGTACGACCTCAAAGGTCAGGTGGTCGCCACCATTTTCAGCGGCAGTTTGCCCGCTGGCAAGCACCAGTTCCAGCTGAATCGCCAACAATTGAGCAGCAAAGGGCTTTATTTTGTGCGTTTGCAGGTGGATGGGCAGTTTGCGACGCGGCAAGCGGTGGTGCAATAATTTCGGATTTCGGGATTTCGGATTTCGGTGGGAGATGACTCATGAGTTAGTCCGGTATTAGCACATTGGATTTTCAAACATGAAATACCTATTTTGTGCTCGTTTTACTTTAAGACTCAGCGCTACACCGAAATCCCGAAATCCGAAATTCAATCACATGCTGGACTTCTTGACCTACACCGACACCCTCCAAATCAAACTCCAAGATCAAAAGCGCTACATCTTTGACCCCATTCGCAAAAAATGGATGGTACTGCAACCCGAAGAATTTGTCCGCCAACTCATCGTCCAATACCTCCTTCAAAACAAAGGTTACAACCGCAACCGCATCGCCATCGAACGTGGCATCAAAGTCAATGGCTTGGCCAAACGTTGTGACATCCTCGTCTACGACCTAGACATGCAACCTTTCCTCTTAATCGAATGCAAAGCCCCCGAAATCCCACTCGACGCGAATGTTTTCCACCAAATGGCCGTGTACAACATGCAATTGCGCGTACCCCACCTGATGATGAGCAACGGAAAAGCGAGTTACATTTGTAAGATTGATGTCGAAAATCAGGAATATACCCTGCTTCAGGACTTGCCATAAAGCTTCTGACACTATACCTTTGCTGTATTCTTTCTGTTGAAAAGTTGAAAAGTTTAGGCTTCCGCAGCGACTTAGACAGCAGCAGCACTTTTCAACTCTTCAACTCGTCAACTTTTCAACTTTTCAACTTTTACCAGTAGCCTAACCAAAAATGACCAAAAAAACCATCCTGATTACCGGAGCCGGAGGGCAGATCGGCTCGGTACTAACCAAAACACTGCGCGATACTTATGGCGCCAACTCGGTAATTGCTACCGATATCCGCAGCACCGAATTGGGCGATGGGCCCTTCGAATTGCTGGATGCCTTAAACGCCAATCGCTTAAACGAATTGCTGAAACGGTATCATGTTAAGGAAATCTACCACCTGGCCGCCATCCTATCTGCCCGGGGGGAACAAAACCCCAAAATCGCCTGGGACATCAACATGGACAGCCTTTTCAACGTGCTGGACGCAGCCAAGGAACACAACGTCAAGGTGTTTTTCCCAAGTTCCATCGCTGCATTTGGGCCAAACACCCCCAAAGTCAACACCCCGCAGGACACCATTACCCAACCTACTACAGTGTATGGCATCAGCAAAGCTGCGGGAGAGAACTGGTGTAAGTATTACTTCCTAAAATACGGCTTGGATGTTCGTTCGGTGCGCTTTCCTGGCATCATCGGCTATCAATCGCTGCCCGGTGGCGGTACCACCGATTATGCAGTCGACATTTATCACAAAGCTATTCTGGGTGAGGAATTCACCTGTTTTTTAAAGGAGGATACCCGCCTACCGATGCTATATATGGACGATGCCATCCAAGGCGTATTGCAATTGATGGACGCCCCCAAGGACAAACTCAGTGTGCATACCAGTTACAATCTGGCGGGAGTATCATTTACCCCAGCCGAGATTTACGCAGAAATCCAAAAACACTTGCCTGATTTTAAAATTAACTTTGCACCTGATTTCCGGCAGGCCATCGCCGATTCCTGGCCACAAAGCATCGACGACCAGCGCGCCCGACAAGACTGGAACTGGCACCCTCAATTCGATTTGGCACGCATGACCACGGATATGCTGAGCCATTTAGCTGAAATGTTGAAGGTTGAAAAGCTGAAAAGTTTGGTCACCCAAATTTGATCTTTTCACCCCTCGGCTTTTCTACTGCTTTTCAACTTTTCAACCCTCAACCATTCATCCATGTACACTGCTCAAACCAGCCTAGAACAAGAACTACAAGACCTGCGCGAAGCGGGCCTCTACAAATCCGAGCGCATCATCACCAGTCCGCAGGGGGCGGAAATTGCCCTGAATACGGGCAAAGAAGTACTCAACTTTTGCGCCAACAACTACCTTGGTTTATCTGCGCACCCGGAGGTAATCAAAGCCGCCAAGGAAGCCATTGACACCCACGGTTTTGGCATGTCCTCAGTGCGTTTCATCTGTGGCACTCAGGACATCCACAAGGAATTGGAGCAAAAAATCGCTGAATTCCTGGGTATGGAGGACACTATCCTTTACGCCGCTGCCTTCGATGCCAATGGAGGTTTGTTTGAACCCCTGCTTGGTGCCGAAGATGCCATCATTTCCGACGAACTGAACCATGCCTCCATCATCGACGGCATCCGGCTCTGCAAAGCCGAACGGCACCGCTACCGCCACAACGATATGAACGACCTGGAGGACAAACTCCAAAAAAGTGCAGGTGCCCGCCGCATCCTGATTTCTACCGATGGTTGTTTTTCGATGGACGGCACGATTGGACAATTGGACAAAATTTGTGACCTGGCCGAACGGTACAACGCCATGGTCATGATCGATGAATGCCACGCCACCGGCTTTTTGGGCAAAACGGGTCGTGGAACCCACGAATACCGCAATGTAATGGGGCGCGTAGACATCATTACGGGTACACTAGGCAAGGCACTGGGCGGTGCATCAGGTGGTTTTACGGCTGCACGCAAAGAAATTGTGGAGTTGCTGCGCCAACGTTCGCGGCCTTATTTATTTTCCAATACCCTGGCACCATCTATTGCAGGTGCTTCGATCAAGGTGCTGGATTTGTTGAGTTCCTCCACTGAGCTACGCGATAAACTGGAGGCCAACACCAAATACTTCCGCACGGCCATGACCGCCGCAGGTTTTGACATCCTGCCGGGAGAGCACCCGATTGTGCCGATCATGCTGTATGACGCCAAACTGGCCCAACAATTTGCGGCCCGACTCCTGGAAGAAGGTATTTATGTGATTGGCTTCTTTTATCCGGTAGTGCCACATGGGAAGGCGAGGATTCGGGTGCAGTTGTCGGCTGCGCATGAATTGGAGCATTTGGAAAAGGCCGTGGCGGCGTTTACGAGTGTGGGGGGAGAATTGGGGGTTTTGAAGTGAAAATTGATTGAAAAATTTCACTCAACTATAGCTTTAGTTGAACCAATTGTTCAAAAGGGCAAAAGGAAAGTAAACAGGATTTAAAAATCTTGTATTTCCTTTTGCCCTTATTTTTTTACACCATAAATCCAAAATTTTACTTTTAAAAATTTTACCTGTTGCCAATTTCACGACATTTTCTCTGGCGTTCTTGAGAACAAAACTATAGCAGCTTTACAATTAAAAATATTAGTATTACTTTCATCGAACTTTCAATTAAGACCAAATACAAAATTTAACGGTATGAAAAAACTAGGATTACTCCGTTTGGGGTTCTGGATTTTCTTGTTTGGTATGGTGGGGTCTCTCAAAGCCCAGTATACTGTATCAGGAACAATCTCAGATGGTCGGACAAAGGAGGCTCTCCCCTTTTCCAACATTTTTATTCAGGGTACTGCCCAAGGTGCTGTTTCGGACATCGACGGCAAATTCTCTCTTGAAATTGGTAGCAATGAAGAAGTTACCCTAATCGTTTCCTCGATTGGATACCTCAGCCAAAGCATCAAGGTAAGTCCGTCCAATAAGACATTGGATCTCCAACTGCGCGAAGACGCAACCAATTTGGAAGAGGTTATCGTCACAGGTTTGGCCACTTCGGTCAAGAGATCAAACCTTGCCAATGCAATTACTTCGGTTTCTGCCAAAGATCTCGTCGGAACCACTACCATCCAAACCACTGATGCTGCGCTCTATGGTAAAGTAGCTGGTGCCAACATCCGTTCAAACGGTGGAGCACCAGGCGGAGGGGTATCGATTCAGTTGAGGGGTATTTCCAGTTTGGCGGGTGCTTCGCAACCCCTGATCATCGTAGATGGTGTATATGCCAGCAACGCATCCCAGCGCACTGGCCGGGCGACAGTAAGTGGTGCTGGTGGAGCCAATCAGGATGATGGTTCCAACCGCCTTGCGGATTTAAACCCTGCTGACATCGAAACGGTAGAAGTCCTCAAAGGTCCTTCAGCTGCGGCCATTTATGGTACTCGCGCCAACGCCGGGGTAATCATTATTACCACCAAAAAAGGCTCAGTGGGTAAAACCAAAATCAGCCTTGCACAAGACATTGGCCAGGCTACCCCGCTGCGTTTGTTGGGCACTGATCCTTGGTCAGAAGCCAAAATCAACTCTTTCTTTCCAGCAGCCCGACGCCAGGCGGAGTTGGATCGGTTCCGTCAAGGTGCAGACATTGACTACGAGGACTACTTCTACAACAACCCCGCTACCCTCAGCAATACCCGTCTTTCCTTAACTGGCGGTGATGAAAAAACCAAGTTTTTTGTATCGGGTAATATTACCGCTGAAGATGGCACCATTCGCAAAACCGGCTTTGAACGTTATTCCATCCGCGCCAACCTTGAGCATAAAATCACAAAAAGAATCCGCTTGGGGATTACTTCCAATTACCTCAAAACGGATACTGACCGGGGCTTTACTGGCAACCAGAATAACACCGGAGCAAGTATTGGTTACAACATAGCCTATGTACCCCGTTATTTCGACTTGCGCCCCAATGCCCAAGGCGTATATCCGGTGAATCCCTATTTTGCCGAAAACCCAATAGCGGTGACCGATCACGGGATCAATAGCTCGGAAGTAAACCGCTTTATTCAGTCGTTCAATTTGACTGCCGATTTGCTCCAAACTTCTACCTCTAACCTGAAAGCAACCTTTTCAGGGGGCCTGGATTACTTGCAAAACTCTACAATGATTTATTTGCCTGAGTTTTTGCAGTTCCAACGCGCGCAAGCCAACCCTGGCGACCTACTCATTGGCCGTCAGGAAAGCACCAACACCAATATTCAGGCGGCTTTGGTTTTCAACAAAACCCTGAATAAGTTGAACTTAACTTCACAGGGGGGAATTGTACGCCTGGACTTCAAAAACAGTTCGGTATTTAACCGTGGCCGTGGTCTGGTTCCGGGTCAAACCAACTTGCGGCAGGCCACCGTACAGGAAATCAACGAAAACTTCAACAGCACCATCAGCGAAGCAGGGATTTTTCTGCAGCAGGAAGCCAACTTCGACGACAAGATCATTGGAACAGTGGGCATTCGTTGGGATAAGTCGACTCTGAACGGGAATCCCAATCAGCTTTATGCTTTCCCAAGAGCGTCCCTGGCAATCAACGTAGCTAACTTTGAATTTTGGAAGGTAAACGCCATCACTCAACTCAAGCCACGTATAGCCTATGGCGAAACTTCAGGGCCAGTGGCCTTTGGCAATACCTTTACCCCATTGAACGGTGCCAACATTGGTGGCCTGTTGGGGTCGGTAGTTTCTAGCCAAATTGGGAATACTGAAATCCTTCCAGAGCGAGCCGCCGAACTTGAATTTGGAATTGATGCGGGCTTTTTCAACAATCGCCTGGCCATCGAAGCTACTTACTACATTAAAAACACCCAAAATAACATTCAGAACCTGAGTCTGGCTCCTTCGGCTGGGGTAACAAGCACCCCCAGCAATGAAGCAGAATTGCAAAACAAAGGCCTCGAGCTCGGTGTTTCTGGTACACCCATTGAGACCGTTAATTTCCGCTGGTTCTCCCGTGTACTGTTCTGGCGCAACCGCGTACAGATGACGAAATTGGGCATTCCAACTTATATCCAAGGTGCTTTTGGATCAGGTTTGGGTACTTTCCTTTACGCAGAAGGATATGCGCCTACAACTATTGTGGGGGCTCCAGCTGTGGCAGGCAATCCTGGTGGTTTTACCTTCTGGGGCGACAACCAGCCCGATTTCAACATGTCGTTCTTCAACCAGTTTAGCATTCTGAAAAACCTGGAATTTTCATTCTTGTTGGATTGGAAAAAGGGAGGCGACAACATCAACCTGACTGCATTTTTGAGTGACAGTGGTGGTACTACTCCAGGTTGGTTTGATGATGACAACAAAGACGAAATTCCCAATGGTCGTCAACGTCCCCCAGCTCCTTACAATAATGCTGGTCGTTGGGTAATGGATGCTACATTTCTGAAAGTGCGTGAAATTGGCTTGTACTACACTTTCCCTAAAAAAACCTTGTCTAACTTCTTAAATGGGGCTTTCCAGGGAATTAAGGTAGGTGCCTCAGCCAATAACGTGTTCCTTTTCACAGATTATTTTGGATACGATCCAGAGACCTCTACTTTCGGAGCTCAATCGGTGGCCAACAACGTGGACATAGCCCCCTACCCGACTCAGCGTAGGCTCTTTTTCCACGTCAACTTTGATTTTTAATTCCAAATTGGTTCAAACATGAAAAAGACATTTAAATATATCCTACTTCCCCTGGCGATTCTGGTTTTTTCTGCCTGTAATCCGCTAGAACTGGAAGAAATTATCGACCCAAACAACCCTTCATTGGGCAGTGTTGCCGACAATGCTACGCGGGAACAGGTACAATTTGTACTCACTGGCCTGGAAGCAGCTCACCGAGGGTATGTTACCAACATTTCTCAAGCCTGGAATACTTTCGGCCGGGAAATTTGGTACCTCAATGCTTCTGACCCCCGCTTCCAAACCGACTGGCTGGGCCAGGCTGGCCGTGTCCCAGACCGTGCTTACTTCGGATTTGGTGCCACTGGAGGCGGCTCCTGGGCTACACCCTATCAGGCCATCAAGCAGGCAGATGTCCTCATCAATGCAGCCAATGGGTCACAGTTGCTAAGTGACGCTGAGAAGAAAGCTGTATCTGGTTTTGCTAAGATGATCCAGGGGTATCAATTTATGATTCCGGCGAATTTCGTGTATGAAAACGGAATCCGTATTGATGTGAAGGATCCCCTAAATCCAGGGCCATTTGTGAAATACGATGAAGCCTTGAACTACATCAAGTCGGTTCTCGATGCGGCCAACCAGGATTTATCCGCAGCGGGTACGGGCAACTTCCCCTTGCGTCTCACCCCTGGTTTTACGGGGTTCAATACCATTGACGGCCTTCGTAAGGTGAACCAGGCAATCCTCGCCCGCTTGAATGTCTACCGCAAAGATTGGCAAGGCGTTTTGAGTGCATTGAATGGGTCCTTCATGGACTTAGCTGGGAATTTAAATGCGGGGCCCACTCACCCTTTTAGTGGCCCACCGGATGGCTTCAACCCCTTGTTCTATGTACCCAATGCGGCAGTAAACACCATCATCGTGGTGCATCCTTCCGTATTGGCCGATGCCACACCTGGAGATACCCGGGTAGCAAGGAAGTTTTTGCAAAGAACAACTCCGGTGCTCGTCACGACCGATGCTACACCGCTTACCGGTACTCACCAGGACGCACGTTGGGCCAGCAATACCTCTCCTGTTCCCTACATCCGCAACGAGGAATTGATCCTGCTTAAAGCTGAGGCACACGCCAACCTCAACCAACCAACTGAGGCTGTGGCTGCAATCAATATCATCCGCACTGCGGCAGGAATTGGCAATTACACTGGTGCGACAACTACCCAGGCACTGATCAACGAAATCCTTTACCAGCGTAGATATTCCCTCTGGGCTGAACCCTGGGGACACCGTTGGATAGATGCCCGGCGCTATGATAAGCTGAGTGAAATACCAACTTCTTTTGATAAGGGTACGATATTCAAGCAATTCCCACATCCACAAGCAGAGGTAAACTGGGATTTGTACAAGGTAAGATAAATCGATAGGTGGAATTGGCTGGCAATGTGCAATATGCGCGTTGCCAGCATTTTTCTTAAAAGTTAATGCTCCAAAAACCACTCCACCATTTCCTGCCATTCCTGCTCCAAACCATACGGTGGCCGCTTTCGCCCCGCCCGGTTGTACCAATAATCGGCGTTCCAGATGTCACCTTCTTTGCGGTGCAAATAGGCATGTACCCAGGATCCTTCTTTGGAATGTATATCCTGGGCGATATTGTGCGAAGCCTCCCAGTCGCCACGGCCTTCATGCCAGAGGGCCAACAATAATGGATTGGAAAAGCTAGGCGTTGTAGCCGACTGAAGCGAAATTTGGAAGGTGCTGAAATCCATAACCCAATTAATTTTTATCAAATCGTGATTTCAAAGGTAAGGCATGTTCTGCGAACCTACAAAAGCAAGTATCTTTCGACCTGAATTCAATCCAGTATGAAAAATATCCTGCTTCTTTTAGTGCCTGTTCTCCTGGGCTTTTCTGGGTACCTTAACGCCCAAGAAGCCATAAAATTCAACTCCCCCGGAGCTAAAAATCCCATCCTCCCCGGTTATTTTGCCGACCCCACCATCAAAAAATTTGGGGACATCTATTACCTCTACGCCACTACCGACAATGAAATGTTGGCTTCAGGCGCTCCGACAGTGTGGTACAGCAAAGACTTTCAGAATTGGTACAATTACACCATGGAGGTTCCTTCCTTATCGTCTGTGAACCTTCGCAACTTCTGGGCTCCCGACATTTTGCAGGGAAAAGACGGGAAATACTACCTGTACTTTGGCAATTGCCAGGCGGGGTGTAATATCTATGGCTACGTTTCGGATACTCCAGTTGGCCCCTGGACAAAATTGCACGCTGATGACACCCCCGTCATTGCACACGACTACCCCATCAAAGGTTTTCCATCCCTGGATGCTCAATTTTTTCAGGATGACGATGGTAAAATTTATGCCTACTGGGGTACCTGGGTGCATTACAACAGTGGCTATGCTGTCGGGGAGCTCAACCCACAAACTTTTGCCTCCATGAGCAACTCGTCGAATATCCCGCTTGCCCAAACGCCGAAGCCCTTTGAAGCGGCTTACCTGATGAAAAAAAATGACAAGTACATCCTGATGTATTCCTCCGCGTCTTGCCATGATGAAACCTATAATGTCCGCTATTCCTATTCCAACAGCCCCTATGGCCCTTTCACTCCTGGTGCCAACAACCCCATTTTGAGTACCAATGCAGACAAATCGGTACACGGCCCAGGCCACCATTCCGTACTCAAAAACGGGGAGGATTATTCCATCGTTTACCACCGTCACGATTACCCGATGACCCGGGGCGGGCTTTCCCGGCAGGTTTGTGCCGATCGTTTGGTTTTTTTAAATGATTCCACCATTCAGACCGTGATTCCTACCCATCAAGGAATTGCCAATTTTACACAATCAGCAGTACCTGAAGACATCGCGTATCTAGCCAAGACTTCGGCTTCCTCGGTTTACCACTTACAATCCCTCGAAACACAATACGAATACACATCTTCTTTTGCCACCGACAACAACAATGCCACAATGTGGAAGGCAGCCAATAACAGCTTTCCACAGCACCTCGCCATTGATTTAGGTGCTGCTAAAAACATCCAAAGAATTGCGACCCAGTTTGAATTTTCCCCTTACTACTACCAATACAAAATTGAATACTCAGCGGATGGAAAAAAATGGGCCATGTATGCCGATCGTTCCAAAAACCGAACGCCAGGAAGCCCAATGATTGATGACAAAAATGTCACCGCCCGCTATCTCAAATTAACCATTTTGGGCACTGAAAAAACCGGGCTTTTTGCCGCAGTTTGGAACATGAAAGTATATGGTTCCTTGTTCGACATCCCTTTGAATCTTCAAAATAAACCATCTGCGGAAGGCCCAGGCATTGCCAGTTCAAAAAAGTTATTGATTGATCTAAACCTGGATAAAAGCACAGCTACCAACAGCTTCACTACCTTGCCGAATCGGGGATCAATCGGTGGTTTTTTCACAAAAAGTGGCGAAGCCAAAATCGAGCAAGACCCGGAAACCGGAATCAAAGCAATCGCTTTTGCAAATGGTGCATTAACCCTTGAAAAGGTCCCCGTGCCCCGCAGCCTGGCCTGGAATGGTGCGTATACAGTAGCAACTTGGGTAAAAACGCCCAAAGTTGCCAAAGAAGGGGGCTGTCTGGCTTCCTGGTGCGACCGCACGGAGTTTTACCTGGCCAATTCTTACAATGCCTTGTTCTACAATAGTGGAAACTACGGCGCAGCCGCCCACATGGATGGCCATTTTGACATGCGCTACAAAAAAGTACCCGCTGAAAATAAGTGGCACCACATTGTACTTACCTTTGATGGTGTAGTAGAAAAAATTTATGTAGATGGGGTTTTAGACAATGCGCAAGTCATGACCCTGGCTTCTGCCATTGATAAGGCCAAAATCATTATCGGAGCTTCAGATACTGGGGAAAATTACACAGGGCTGATGGCTTCGTTGAGGATGTACGACTATGCATTGGAGGAAGCGGAAATAAGTAAATTGTTGTCAAAAACTAGACCTAAAACAAGTAAAAAACCTTAAAAAGCCAGGAAATGTAATCGGGCAAAAAGTAAGGTAGATCAAAGAAAAACGCCAATTTTCTACACCTGCCCTCAAATAATTTGCCCGTTCCACAACCGATCCTTATCTTCACCCCTCCGACGCTCACACAACAAGCCGATTAAAATCAACTTCCCTAGGCAAGAACTTTTTGTCTTTGGTAAAGTTGATATTTTAACCTACTATTTCAACTTATTCAATAAACCATACAACGATGAGATCGACAGCAACAAATCTTGCTTTCTTCTGCTTCCTCTGCCTGACATTTTCTTCCTGTGTCATGAAAAAAGAGTACCTCGCCATGCAGGCCGACCTAAAAACCCAGTTGGATGCTGCGAACAAGGATCTGGGTAAATTGGGGGCTAGCCTCAATGAATACATGAGTCGCTTAGCCGCTTGTGAAAAGGAAAAAGAAAGATTGGGTGGCGACATCCGTACAGGCTCAGGTGCGCTACAACTGCGCGAAGAACAAATCAATGACCTCAAGGCTCAAATCGCCGACCTGAAGTCTCAACGGGAAAAACAACTGAATACGGTAACCGACTTAACCAAAATCTCTTCTTCAGCCAACGACAACATCAAAGAAACTTTGTCACAATTGGAGAAAAAGGACAAGTACATCCACCTACTTCAAGCGGCGCGTACCCGTGCTGACTCCATCAACCTGGCCTTGGCTGTCAACCTGAAAGGAGTACTCAAAGAAGGTTTGGATGACAAAGATGTAGACGTAAAAGTGGACAAAACCGTAGTGTTTGTCAACTTGTCTGACAAAATGCTTTTCCAATCCGGTAGCGCAACCATGACTCCCAAGGCGAATGAAGTATTGGGAAAAATCGCCAAAATCCTCCAATCCCGCCCGGATTTGGAAGTAATGGTGGAAGGTTATACCGACAACAAACCGATCAAAACCGCTTGTATCGACGACAACTGGGACCTGAGTGTAAAACGCGCTACTGCCGTAGTTCGCACCTTACAAGTTACCCACAAAGTAGACCCAAACAAATTGATCGCTGCTGGCCGTGGGGAATTTAACGCCTTGGCTACCAACACAACCGAAGAAGGCCGTTCTACCAACCGCCGTACCCGTATCATCATTATGCCTAAGCTGGATCAGTTTTATGATCTATTGAATCCGGCTAAAGTGCCTAACTAATAGCACGAACAGCCATAGTTTAGCTCAAAGGGGGCATAAAGAACTCAAAGCGAAGCGTTGTCAACGTCTAACTTTGTGTCCTTTGTGACCCCTTTGTGTCCTTTGTGCTAATAAAATGTCGCTTTTGCCTGTGTTAGTACCCGCTGCGGTAGCCTAAACCTTCTCAACCTTCATCATGACTCAAACGATCATCATCATCGGTGGCGGTGCCGCCGGGTTCTTCACAGCCATTCGGGCAGCCGAATGTGATCCAGGAGCACAAGTCATTATTTTGGAGAAAAGTAAGGATGTATTGGGCAAGGTCAAAGTATCCGGCGGTGGGCGTTGCAACCTCACCCACGCCTGTTTTATCCCCCGTGAACTCAGCAAATTTTATCCGCGTGGAGAAAAAGAGCTCCTCGGCCCTTTCAATCGATTCGCCTGTGGTGACACCATCGACTGGTTTGAAAAAAGAGGAGTCACCACCAAAATTGAGGAAGATGGCCGCATGTTTCCCACCAGCGACGACTCCCAAACGGTGGTCGATTGCCTCTGGAGCGCAGCCCGCAAAGCCGGGGTAAAAGTGTACACCAATACCCCGCTCAAAAACATCAAAGCGCCCACCCAGGCAGGCAAAACCTGGGCCATCGAAACCAACAACCAAACCTTACACGCGCACAAAGTGATGCTCGCTACGGGAAGTTCGCCAAGCATGTGGGATATATTGGCTCAGCTGGGACACCAAATTGTCACTCCAGTTCCGTCTCTGTTCACCTTCAACATCAAAGATGCCCGGTTAAGCGACCTGCTGGGCGTATCGGTTCCACTGGCTGAAGTACAGGTGGAAGGGCAAAAATTGCGCAGCTCTGGCCCCTTGTTGATCACCCATTGGGGCTTGAGTGGGCCCGCCATTCTGAAGTTATCCGCCTGGGGTGCCCGCGAATTGGCAGCCCTGAGCTATCGCTTTTTTGCTCGCGTCAACTGGATCATGGCTAAACCAGAAAGTACCAGAGAAGACCTTGAAGCCTTAAAACAAGAAGATGGCCGCAAAATGGTGATGGCCAATGCCCAATTTGGTCTAGCCAACCGCCTATGGAAACGCCTCGTACAAGCCGCAGGCATTCGGGAAGACAAACGTTGGGCGGATTTGAGTAAAAAAGAAATCCAGGCTTTGGCTGAAGAATTGACGCAAGGTCGTTTTCAGGTCAATGGCAAAAGTACTTTCAAAGAAGAGTTTGTAACAGCTGGTGGCGTAGATTTGAAAGAGGTGGATTTTAAAACCTTTGAAAGCAAGTTGTTTCCAGGGCTGTTTTTTGCGGGCGAAGTGCTCAATATTGATGCGATTACGGGCGGTTTTAATTTTCAGGCGGCCTGGACGGGAGGATGGATTGCGGGTGAGGCGATGGCTAAACTTGTAGAATGATTAAGGATTCAAATCCACTCCTTTGTAAATGCCCAACATTGGGATTTCCAGGCCCATAGATTGTAAGGGAATCATGTCTTCCAGGTTGTAATAATCAGAAGTACGCCAAAGGTCCGCTGATTCACGGTAAAAACGAGACACATGGTACTTTTCCTGACTCACAATCAGGTATTCTTGAAATGCCGAAAGACTTCGATACATATTGAATTTATCCCCCAGATCGAATGCGGCTGAGCTATTAGAAGACACCTCCACAATCAGCAAAGGATTGGTGATGATATCCCTACGTTTTTTATAAAATTCAGGTTTAAGTGTTATGACTACAGCATCGGGATAAACAAAGCGATTGTTTGATTCAATGCGGATTTTCATATCACTACTATATACCTGAAAGGCAGCATCTTTTGCGTCGATAGCATTATTCAGCTGTGTAATTACCTTACCACCTAATTGGTTATGCACTACCGTTCCTCCAGACATTTCAATAATTTTTCCGTTATGGTACTCGTGTTTAGATAGACTATGTGCTTCTAACTCCAGATACTCCTCGATGGTAAAAATTTGACTTGCAGTAATCGTCATGGTTCGGAATTTATCAGCACAAGTTAAGGCTTTTTTAAAACAAACTCAACTGCCCATTTTTGAATTGTTGGTGCAATTCCAGGTTGTAAGCAGGTAGTTTTTTATCCTTGAAGTACAATTTCTTGGCCAATTGGTACTGCTGCGCAATGATGTCCGCTATTTTTCCATCGCCTCGCATGCGGACACCCGGGCGACTGTCATTGAGCTGGCCCTTGTGGCAGTCACGGATGCGGTTGAGCACCCGTTCAGCGCGACCGGGTAGCGCTTTGTGTACCCAGTCTTCAAAAATGGACCCAACATCTCCATTGAGGCGCACTATTTGATACCCTATGGCTCCCGCCCCCATTTTCGCCGCTCTTTCAGCCATCGGCAGCAATTCATGGTCATTCAATCCCGGAATGATTGGGGCCAACATGGCCATCACCGGAATGCCGTTATCCGCCAGCGTTTTTAAGGTTTTGAACCGGCTGTTCACCGAGGCAGTCCGGGGTTCGAGTACCCTGCGCAGGTCTTCATCCAGAGTGGTGATCGACAAGCATACGTGTACGAGGTTTTCAGAAGCCAATTGTTTTAGGAGGTCCAAATCCCGTAGTATGAGGCTATTTTTGGTAATCATACCCACCGGGTGGCGGTATTTCCACAGCACTTCCAGGATTTGGCGGGTGATTTTATATTCCCTTTCGGCGGGTTGATAACAATCGGTATTGCCAGATAGCATGAGTGGCACCGCCTTCCAGGTCGATTTGCGGATGACTTCGGTCAACAAGCGCGGCACATCCTTTTTGACCAGAATTTTTTGTTCAAAATCCATCCCGGCACTATAGCCCCAATAGGTATGGGTATTGCGGGCATAACAGTAGATGCAGCCGTGCTCACAACCCTGGTAGGGATTGAGCGAAAAGCCCATGCCGACATCTTCACTTTCTACTTTATTGAGTATGGTTTTGGGATATACTTCGATGTACTCGGTAGGCAGTTGCAGGCTTTCCTCCCATTCTTCAGCCGGAATAGGCGCACTATCGTACACGAGTTTGTGGTACGGGTTTGGCGTATTGATTTGGGCTCCTCGGCCTTTGAAGTAGGGCGTTTCTGGCATGTTGTGGATTTGAAAATATTACCCAAAGCACTTCGACTTCGCTTAGTGACCGTTGGGTAATATTTTCAAATCTACACCAATTATTTTAAAATAAAAAATTAACTAACAAAACCTACAAACTAATCCCAAACACTGGCCCTACATTCCATTTCCCGCCAGCCTGTCGCGAAACCGCCATGTCAAATCGGAACAAGCGGAACACCCCAAAACCTACGTTTTCAATGCCCGCAGCCAGCTCCAGGTAGTTTTTCTTTTGCTCTACTTGCAAGAAATGCCCACTCAAGACCAGTTTCCAACCCAGTTTTTTGACCAATGGAATCCAATCCAGGATTGCGCCCTCGAAATGATGTTGCCAATGCGCCTGAAAAAAGGATCGATCCGTGGAGTAATCATAATAGGGTAAAAGCAAAAAGCTATTCATGTAGCGCTCTTGATCGCCCAGAATGGTTTGGTTGCCGTTGAAGTGCATGAAGTCCATAAATTCCAGCTCATTGCGTTGTAAAAACGTACCTGCCTGAACCCTGAATTGTGAAAAGCCCCAGGCACCCAGGGGAAGTTCATCTTCTTCGATGGCGAAACTGAGCAATTGATAGTTGACATCGCCAGCTCCCAATCGGTAATTGAGAAAAAATTCGGGTGACTTGTTTTCAGCAGCGTATTTGCGGCCAGGATACACATAGTATTTTTGGCCGGGGCGGTAACTAAAATTAAGGTCAAAAGTCAGCGCTCGGCTTTGGTCAAAACTACGCGGTGCTGCTGCTGGCTGATTGGGTGTGAAGGCGCGGCGATTGGGTTCGTCGCGTTGGTACCAACTTTGATCACTGGTATTTTCCAGACTACTTCGATTGGCCCATTCCAGGGCAGTCGTCATTCGAAAACCATTGGCCAATTCCCGTCCAAAACCCATTCGCGCCGATACCTTATCGTACAATTTCATGTAATTGTGGCGTGCCAACAAGGAATAAATCGAATTGACCGTCGGTGTGATCGGTTCTGCTGCATTGAATTGTGCTACCTGTTGCCCGCCGCTGAGCGAAATCTGCGTGCGCCGCATGCCTTCCAATTGGCGTACATAACTCCCCCAAGCACGCAGCTTTTTTTCAGAAAAACCATAACTCAATTCCCCATTCAAGCGGTACCATTTCATGTTGTATTCGTCGTAATCCTTGTTGTAACCGAGCTTGAGTGCCGCATTGTAGCCCTGCACCGTATTGTACTGGATGGTTCCGACGGGTGAACCTACACTGAAATACTCCCGATAAAACGAGCGATTGTAATTGTAGCCCGTCAGGAGTTTCATCAATGTAAATTTGTTGTTTTTCTTGTCAATGGAATCTTTGTATGGCTTAGATTTCCAGATAGTCTGCAGGCTGTCTTTTTTAACATAATCCCGCGATTCTTCAGCGGTGAGTGGAATTGGTCGAAGGGTGTCCCAAAATGCCTGAGATTGATCATTCGCACCCTCTTTGACAATGAACACTTCTTTGCCGAAAAACTTTTTGTCTAGGGCTGGTTTGATGTCATAGTTGCTCAACACGGAGGTAAAACTACCCACCAGCTTAAAACCCAGAGCTCCAGCTTTAAAACGAATATTGACCGAAAAAGTCCGCCACACATCTTCCACATTGGGAACTGGGAAAAAGAGTTGTTTGATCATGAGGGAATCCAGTCCGGGCTGCTTGATGGCTGATTGCAGCAAAAGGAAGTCTACCGACTGTACAGCCCAATCTTGGTCTACGATGTAAATGTAACCGCGATAAACGGGGTCTTCGCTGCGTTTGGGAATGACCTGGATTTTATTGATCACCTGGCCCTGATCGTCTTTGATGGTGCCAATGAGTTTGTATTTGTAGTAAAAAAAGGCATTGTCAGCAATGGGAGAAACGATCCGGCGGCCCAAATTGGAATAAGGATCGTAGGGGCTAAAATCCATGTCTTGTGCCCGATTGAAACCAAAACCCCGGTCATTGCCCGATACTTTGGAATAAATCATCTCTTCCTTGTACTGATCAGGTTGACGGAAAAACAAATTCGAGCGCGACTCCGATAGGTAAATGATGCCTTTGCCTGTGCTGTCCAAAAGCCCATCCATGTTGCCAATTTCCTGGCCCATGATCTTTTTTGGGGTTTTGTCAAACCCAATATTGCCCTTCACATAAGCATCACAGCGGTATTCTGCCACCTGATCGCGGTAAAACTCCCGCTTCTTAATGGCTGCCCGAATGATGGGATAAGCGGGGTCTTCAGCGTTGGAACGCACCACAAACTCGCTGAGTTCTATTGCCGCTTCCTTGAGTGATACATCGAGTTTTTGTGGCTCCCGGGTCATGGTCACTCGAATCGTTTTTGACTCGTAACCAATGTATTGGAAGATTACTTCGTGGGTTCCCTGGCCAACACTAAGGCTGTATTCGCCATTGACATTACTGGTGGTTCCATTCGTGCTGCCTTTGAGGTATATACTCGCAAAAGGCAAAGGACTACCTTCGGTATCGGTCAATTTGCCCGACAATTGAGCAAACAATCCACTACAGCCAAGGGTGAATAGGAGTAAGAGGGTAAATTTCTGCATACACAACGATGTTTTTCTAATGGAACCCCAAAAAAGAAAAAAGGATGGTCTGAAGCAAATACTTTAAGACAGGTTTAACAATAGGTTCGACGAAAATCTTTGTGTACTACAACTAAGATAGGCTGGGCAAAAATCCGGGGTGGAACATTTTTTCCTGGAAAGGGATTTGACGCCAACACCGGAGGCAACACTAAAGAATTCGTTTGCGAATTTGAGCAAAATGAACTTCTAATCAATACTCGCCTTAGATGTTCCTTAGATGTCTTAGATGGTTCAATTATACATTGTTTATTTTGAACCATCTAAGACATCTAAGGAACATCTAAGGGGTCATTACCTCAAGTATTGATATGATACTTTTTCATTACTCGATTTTTAGGCTCTTCACCTCCCCCGTCGGTGTCACCAAAATAAACTCCTTTTTCACCTCCGTTTTCACCTTCGGCTTAGCTTCCGGCATTTTAAACCGCACCGCAAGGTTGTACGAAAACTGGACCGCTGGCTCCAAAATTTCCGGATTGATCACAATATCATAATCATTCGCCGCAACAGCATTGTAAAAGCGGAGCGTAGGTTTATCCGCTGGCTGTACCACCGAGTTGTTTTTTTCCGAAGCATCCAATGACTGGGTACTAAAAGCCTGGTAACTCTCGTACCGATTCGTGGGGTAAGCTACCCAGGCATTCTCCGCCGTGACGGTATAAGCTGAATCCAATTTAATGCCCATTTTGGCATAGGATTCCTTGATGTCTTTGAGGTAATCAAAGGACAGGGTACGCAGTTCCTGATACACCTGCTGCTGGTTTTTGATGAAGTAATCCACTTTTACAATGTCGTAGATTTCCTGCTTAGCGGCAGCTGTGACAATCTGATCCAAAATGGTAGGTTTGGTATATCGAATGTGGATGTTTTTTTGCAATTCAAAACCTTTGGGGATTTCTGTAAGCGTCTTTTTGGAAAACATCTTCTTGCTCACATCGTACTCGTATTTGGGCAAAAAGTTAACCATGTCGACGTAAACATCCGTTTCTGAAATGCCCAGATTTTTGAGGTCGTTCAGGAAATTATTCAAACGATTGTTGAGCAAAGTGTTCGTTTCGTCGGCCGTTCTGGCTACTTGCAACATGGTGAATACCGCTGTGTAAGAAGTAGCACGCTGATTGGATAGGGTATTGATCGTGATTTCAATGCTGTTGTCGTCGGTCAATTTGGCACTGCGGGGGATGGAGCGGTACTGGGCATTGAGATTGGCATTCGATTGTACCTGCTGGTATTCGTTGCTTTGCTTTTTTTGTTCAGCGTAATTGCCCATTACCTGAGCCTGAAGGGAAATACAAAAGCATAGGCCAATGGCCATAGGGATAAGGTGTTTTCTCATGACTGGATTGTTTTGAATAGATTAACCAGAGGGAAACGTATCCAGTGTTCTATTAATTTTTTGTGCCAAAAAATATTTTTAGCGAAAATTCGCTAAAATTTTTCATCAAGGCTTTACAAATTCAAAACTTGCGCTTATTTTTGTAGCGAATTTTCGCTAATTCTTTCATTGAACGTACAAACACAATATACTTATGGAAGCTGTGATGAGCAAAACCGCGCTACAGGGAGGTGAATTTCTGATTAAAGATTCCCTGGCCGAAGACATTTTTATCCCTGAGGAGTTGACCGAAGAGCAAATGATGATACAGGAGACCGTTCGAGATTTCCTGCACAATGAAATTTTCCCCAACATTGAAAAAATCGAAAACCAGGAGGACAATATCGCCCCACGTTTGTTGGAAAAAATGGCTGAATTAGGTCTCCTGGGTACCCATATGCCTGAAATTTACGGCGGGATGGAATTGGACACCAATACCAACACCCTCATTGGTGATGCGCTCGGCCCAGCTGGAGCATTCACCGTTTCTTTTGCGGCCCATATCGGTATTGGGATGCTGCCCATCCTGTATTTTGGTACGGAAGAACAAAAACAGAAATACCTGCCACGCCTGATCAATGGCGAACTTAAAGCTGCGTATTGCCTCACTGAGCCGGGTTCCGGTTCGGATGCACTAGCTGCTAAGACCCGCGCTGACCTGAGTGCCGATGGCAAAAACTACCTGCTCAATGGCCAAAAAATGTGGATCTCCAATGCGGGATTCGCTGACCTGTTCATCGTTTTTGCCAAAATCGATGGCGATAAATTCACCGGCTTCATCGTAGAACGCGATACTCCAGGTTTGACTTTGGGAGCTGAAGAAAAGAAATTGGGCATCAAGGGTTCTTCTACCCGTCAGGTGTTTTTTGAAAATGCGCCAGTACCCGCCGACAATGTTTTGGGTCAAATCGGTAAAGGCCACTTGATTGCATTCAACGCGTTGAACATTGGCCGTTTCAAATTGTGCTCACTGAGTTTGGGTGGTGCAAAATACAGCGTGACTACTGCAATTCGTTATGCCAACGAGCGCATCCAATTCGGTGTGCCGATTGCCAGTTTCGGGGCCATCCAGCACAAATTGGCGGAACAAAGCATTCGCATTTTTTCCACTGAATCTGCCTTGTATCGGGTTTCCAATTTGCTGGAATTGAAAAAGCAAGAATACGAAGCTCAAGGTCTGGATTTCGCCCAGTCCAAGCTCAAAGCCGCTGAAGAATATGCCATCGAATGTTCTATCTTGAAAGTAACGGGTTCTGAAGCGCTGGATTTTGTAGTCGATGAAACCCTCCAAGTACACGGTGGAATGGGCTTTTCAGAAGAAGGCACCGCTGCCCGTGCTTACCGCGACGCACGCATCAACCGTATTTACGAAGGTACCAACGAGATCAACCGCCTGCTGAGCATCGACATGCTGCTCAAGCGTGCGATGAAAGGTGCCTTAGACATCGTTGGCCCAGCTTGGGAAGTACAAAAAGAGTTGGCTTCCATGCCTAGCTTTGACAAAGAAGAAGGGCCTTACGCCGAAGAGCGCAAAGCCGTCAAAGACTTTAAAAAAGCAGTATTGATGGTGGCTGGTGCCGCTGCAAAATTGCAAATGGAAGGCAAACTTGACCTGAAAAATGAGCAAGAAATCATCATGAACGTAGCCGATATGTTGTCGGATTTGTTCCTGGCAGAATCGATCTTGCTGCGGGTTGAAAAACTGGCGGATATGACGGGCAAAGTAAAGCAGGAAGTATACGATGCCATCTTAAGAGTATTCATTCACGATGCTACCCTGCGCATGAACAAAAATGGCACCGATGCACTGGCCTCTTTTGCCGAAGGAGACTTGCTGCGCACGATGTTGATGGGCTTGAAGCGCTTTACAAAATACCCTGCTCAAAACGTCAAAACCCTGCGCCGGATGGTTGCAGATGTATTGATTGACGCAAACGAATATGCATTTTAAGCTTAAAATTATTATGGTCTAGTTTTTTACTGACCTAGCGTATTGTATTCATAAGTTACTAAGTGTTTGTTGAGTGCGCTTCAGTCTATCCGGCTGAAGCGCTTTTTTTTAACATAGCTTTAAACCAAATAAGCGCTTGTTTTTGCAATAATAAAATGTACTTCTGTCGTTAATGTGGCGTAATAACCATCAATTCAAGCCATGCGTAATCTGTTTTTCTTGCTCGTTTTCAGCCTGTTGATTCCAGTATTTGGGCAAGCCCAAAACAAAACCAAACTGAGCCCTGCGGCTCAAAAAGAACTCAAGCTCTACGAAGACACCCTGGGGGTGCTCTCTTTTCTGGTGATCAACGATTCATTGCCCGAAAGTCGTTTTGCGGCGACCCGGAAGATGATCTTGACGCTCAAAAAGGCCCTAAAAGTCACCAATTCCTACCAATACAAATTTTCACGGCTCAAACCGATTTCCATCCAATATGCGCCGGACAGTACCTTTCGAATTTTCACCTGGCAGCTCTTTGTCGACGACAATACCTACCATTATTACGGGGTGATTCAAATGAACAGCCCCGAATTAAAGATGTATCCCCTGGTGGATCGCTCGGCTAAAATCGAAGACGTGCAGCAGTCAGTCAGCGGGCCAGACAACTGGTACGGGGTGATTTATTACAACATCCTGAAAATCAACGACCCCGCTGGGCCTAAGTATTTGCTTTTTGGCCTGGATACCTATTCGTTTTTTAAACGCCGCAAAGTCATTGATGTATTGACCTTCAAAGATGACCAAGTCGTTTTTGGCGCACCCATTTTCCCTAAAACCATGAACAATGAAGGCCCAGTAAACCGTCTGCTGCTGGAATACAGCGCCGAAACCAGTGTTAAACTAAACTGGGATGAAGCCATGGGCATGATCATTTACGATCACCTGATCCCCTTCAACGGCACGGCCAAATCCGGGCCAGTGAATGTCCCCGATGGCACCTACGAAGGTTTTAAAATTGAACAAGGAAAATTGGCGTATTTCGATAAGTTGGAAACACAAATCCTGGAAGAAGCGCCAACGCCAACACCGCTGAACGCCAAAAAGAACGCCATTTACGATCGAAATAACCCGACGGGTAAGAAGAAAACGGGACAAAACTAATATCCTTTTATCTCGATAAAAAGAAAGAACGGAAAGCTTCTAACTCTTTCCGTTCTTGTTCTACAAAACGGTCAAAGAGTTTAGGTCCAACTTGGGTTTTTACAGCAGAAATACCCACATCAATCAGGCGAATTCCGGTGTTGGTTAAAAAGACATTGTCGAAAGTAAGGCCTGGCATATCCGAAGGTCGGCGCAAATCGCGGTGAACAAAACCTGCTTTGTGCAATTGTTCCAATTCGCTTTCAAAAACATCAAAAAACAACTCCCGCTTTTCGTATTCAAAAGCTCGAAAATCGTATGGAAAAAGTCGTTCCATGACCAACATTTCCGAATCTTCGCCAAAAACTTCCAATCGTAGGAATTTCACCACCAAATCATTGATGCTGTTGGCAAATTTCATTTTTTCCGCCTCAGAGCCAATGTCTGATCGGGTATCTTCTTTAAACAGTTTCCCTGCTTCCGTTTCTGAAAGGGCAATGACTGTGTTGTTGTCACCAAAGGATAGAGCTTTAGAATAAAAGTTTTTCATAAACCGAAAAACTTAGGCTTTCGACCAGCGGCATTAGCCGCGTAACGTCAATAGCTAAGGGAACGAAGAGCTGAGTTTAAGGTGCGTAGCACCGAAACAATGCCAGGAAAAAAAATTGCTCCCCGAAAGTTTTGAACTTCCGGGGAGTCAAGTTCAAGTATCGTACAGCTTACACCTCATTCAAATCTATAGGCAGCTTGCGCAAGCGTTTGCCTGTAGCCGCAAAAATGGCATTCGCCAAAGCAGGTGCC